>JAPYON010000071.1 GCA_029938175.1 Paracoccaceae bacterium
CCGAAATACTTAAGGAGAGCTGTGATGGCAATCACTGCAAAAATGGTTAAGGAACTGCGCGACGCAACTGCCGCAGGCATGATGGACGCGAAAAAAGCGTTGATCGAAACAAATGGTGACATGGAGGCCGCGGTTGATTGGCTTCGCACTAAAGGCTTGGCTAAAGCGGCTAAAAAATCGGACCGTACGGCTGCTGAGGGCCTTGTTGGCGTTACCGTTGAAGGCGGCGTTGGCGTTGCTGTTGAAGTTAACTCCGAAACTGACTTCGTTGCTAAAAATGCTGAATTCCAAGGCATGGTTGCCGATATCACGAAAGTCGCGCTTGGCGTTTCCGACGTTGAGGCGCTGAATGCAGCTGACATGGGCGGTAAGTCTGTTGCAGACGTTGTTATCGCCAAAGTCGGCACAATAGGTGAGAACATGTCAGTTCGCCGTATGGCGCGTGTCGAGGGCGACTCGGTTGCGGCATACGTTCACAACGCGGCTGCTGACGGGCTTGGCCTGATCGGTGTTTTGGTTGCTGTTAAAGGTAATGACGAGAGCGATATTGCCAAGCAGATCGCTATGCACGTGGCTGCTACAAACCCTGCGTCTTTGTCTGAATCTGACATGGATGCGGATATTGTGGCGCGCGAAGAAAAGGTTCTGACCGAGCAAGCTAAAGAATCCGGCAAGCCTGACAACATCATTCGGGGCATGATCAAAGGCCGCATGAAGAAATTTTTCCAGGAGGTTACACTTCTGAACCAGAAATTCGTTATAAACCCTGACATCACAGTTGCACAGGCAGCAAAAGACGCTGGCGTCGAAGTTGTTGCATTTGCCCGTGTTCAGGTTGGCGAAGGCATCGAAAAAGTTGAAGAAGATTTCGCGGCTGAAGTTGCGAAAACTATGGGTGGCTAAACTGCCCGCCAGTTAAGAATTAAGGGCGTTGCGATCCGAGAGGTTGCAGCGCCCTTTTTTATCGTTGAATGCCTTGCGGCATGGCTTTGGCAAGAAACTGCATTCGCGCCATTCCCTCACAACCGGTTTTGGTAACCTTGTCCGCATCCTTCCACAGGGGAAACGATGATGGAGGGTGTTGCTCGTGTAGATTTGGCGGACGACAACTTCGATTAAGATAATCTGGTATTTCAATTATCGTCCATCCATCAGGTCTTATTTACCATTGAATCTACCCTTGTTTTACGCCATCTTACGCCAAATCATAAACAGGGGATTCTTGCGATGCCGGATGGAGAAAATTCAACGAAACCGCCGTATAGCCGTGTGTTATTGAAGATTTCTGGCGAGGCGTTAATGGGAGACCAGCAGTTCGGTCTGCACCCACCTACCGTCGAACGTATAGCGAAGGAAATCAAGGAAATCCGCGACAGTGGCGTCGAAGTTTGTCTGGTTATAGGCGGTGGAAACATCTTTCGCGGTCTGCAAGGTAGCGCACAGGGGATGGAGCGCACGACTGCTGACTATATGGGAATGCTTGCGACTGTGATGAACGCGCTGGCCATCCAAGGCGCGCTTGAGGCGCTGGACATTAACACACGGGTGATCTCGGCCATTCCGATGGATCAGATTTGCGAGCCATACATTCGCCGTCGCGCCGTTCGCCACCTTGAAAAAAAACGCGTCATTATATTTGCCGCGGGAACAGGCAACCCGTATTTCACGACCGATACCGCGGCAACATTGCGCGCGTCGGAGATGAAATGTGATGCTATTTTCAAAGCGACGCAAGTTGACGGGGTTTATGACAGTGACCCCAAAACCAACCCTAACGCCAAGCACTATGAACGCGTGTCGTATGACATTGTATTGCAAAAGAACCTGAAGGTTATGGACTCTTCGGCGATTGCGTTGGCGCGAGATAACGGTTTGCCAATTGTTGTGTTCTCGCTGGATGCGCCATGCGGATTTCTCAGCATTTTGCATGGTAAAGGCAAGTTTACCGTCGTAGAACCTAGTTAAACATTCCGCAGGAGACGAAATATGTCTGACGAAATCGAAGACGTTGATCTGGGAGATCTGGAAAAACGCATGGCCGGCGCACTGAATAAGCTGAAGCATGATTTTAATTCGTTGCGTACAGGCAGGGCATCCGCGTCGATGCTGGATGCGATCATGGTCGAAGCTTATGGTATTCCCACTCCGATTAACCAAGTTGCAACGATCAACGTGCCAGAACCGCGCATGGTTTCTGTTAACGTTTGGGACAAAACAATGGTTGCGGTTGTGGATAAGGCGATCCGCCAATCCGGTCTGGGTTTGAACCCGGTGATGGACGGTACAACATTGCGCTTGCCGATTCCCGAGCTTAACGAAGAACGTCGCCGTGATCTGTCCAAGCTGGCTGGCCAATATAGTGAAAACGCGCGTATTGCTGTGCGCAACGTTCGGCGCGACGGCATGGATCACCTGAAGAAACTTAAGGATTCCATGGGCGAGGATGACCAGAAGCTGTGGCATGACGAGATTCAGGAACTTACCAATGAAGGTATTGCCAACATTGATAAGGCTCTGGAAAATAAGCAACAAGAAATTATGCAAGTCTAGTTTGAGTGCTGTGGGCAGGACGAATAATGAGCAGTAAGCCGAATAAATTTCTCGACCTTGGTACACGTATTTTGTCGGCCATTGTAATGATCGCCATATCGGTGCTGGCCTTCTGGCTGGGCGGATACTGGGCGATCGGATTTATTGGCCTTGGTGCTTTGGTATTGCTGTGGGAATTTCACAAAATACTGCGGCACGAGGACGTTCGTGCCAAAATTGATCTTGCGATCATGGGCGGCTCAGCCGTTGCTTCAATATATGCAACGCTCACGTATGGTTGGGTTTTCGGGGCCATAACCCTGATCCTAGGTGCGGCTGCATTGTATAAGAGTGATCATGAGAACTGGTTCTGGTTGTCGTCGGGCCTGCTGTATATCGGCGCATGCATGACCGCGATGCTGATGATTTTCCTGTCACCGGAACACGGCCTGTTCTATGTATTTTGGGTAGTGTTGATCGTAGCCTTAACCGATATCGGTGGCTATTTCGCGGGGCGTATCATTGGTGGGCCAAAACTGTGGCCCGCCGTCAGTCCCAGAAAAACATGGGCTGGAACGATGGGTGGCTGGGTTTTATCTATTATAGCGGGCGTGTTGTTGGGGTGGTTTGGGCCAGAACCAGTTTTGCGCTCGCTAGTGATCAGCATCGTAATTGCCATCGCTTCGCAACTGGGTGACTTGCTGGAATCGTGGTTAAAGCGTCAAAAAGACGTGAAGGACTCTAGTTATATAATCCCGGGTCATGGCGGCCTGCTGGATCGCCTTGACGGTGTTATGGCGGCCGCGTTGGTGTTTGCCTTTATCCAAGGCCTTCCTTAAATGCGACGAACTGTAAGCATCTTTGGCTCAACAGGTTCGATCGGACGCAATACTGTTGATTTGTTGTGCCGTCAGGGCGGAGCAGAGGTCTATGACGTCAAGGTTCTGACAGGTGCTGGCAACGTCACGCTGTTGGCACATCAAGCGATTGAGTTGAAGGCCGATGTTGCAGTCACTGCGGAGGCCTCGCGTTTGGTGGATCTTGAAGCTGCGCTTGCGGGCACCGGTGTTTGTGCGACGGCCGGCGTAGATGCTGTGGTGGATGCAGCCAATATATCTGTTGATTGGGGCATGTCTGCGATTGTCGGTTCAGCCGGTCTTGCGCCAACGCTGGAACTGGCTAAACAAGCGAGAATTCTTGCGCTGGCCAACAAGGAAAGCCTCGTTTGTGCAGGGGAACTGGTCCAAGCTACCTGCACAGAATCCGGCTGTATTCTCATTCCTGTGGACAGTGAGCATTGCGCGATTTTTCAAGCATTAGCAGGCGGAAGTAATAGCGATATCTCGCGTATAATCCTGACCGCATCCGGAGGGCCGTTTAACGACTGGACGAAGAGCCAGATGGCCGACGCGACGCTGGAGCAGGCGATGGCACATCCAAACTGGGATATGGGGCAGAGGATTTCGATCGACTCGGCCACTATGTTTAACAAGGCGCTGGAAGTCATCGAGGCGAAGCAACTATTCGGTGTCAGAAGCGACCAAATCGAAGTTATCATCCATCCGCAATCCATCATTCATTCTATGATTGAATACAATGATTATTCAATCATCGCTCAGCTTGCAGCGCCCGACATGCGCGGGGCGATAGGTTTTGCACTAAACTGGCCCGACCGACCCGCATTGCCAGTGGACAAGTTGGATTTTGGCGCAATTGCACACCTTAATTTTGCTACGCCTGATGAAGACCAGTTTCCGGCGCTGCGTTTGGCCCGACGGGTTTTAAAGATCGGCGGCCTTGCAGGGGCGGTGTTCAATGCCGCCAAGGAATCCGCGCTGGATCGGTTTATTTCTGGCGACATCAGCTTTCTAGATATGGCACGGCTTGTTGAATCGGTGTTGGAAGACCTCCATATTAAAGCGGGTCAGGGCAGCAGCCTTGACGGTTTGAGTGCGGTCATGGCCATCGATTTAGAGGCCAAAGAGCGCGGTTTTAAATGGGTGCCCGCGTAATCGGGTGGAAGGGTTCATGGAATATATTTCACAAATTCCCGTATTTGGCGGATTTATTTCAACAGCAATCGCCTTTGTTCTGGTTCTGGGCGCTGTCGTCTTTGTCCATGAATATGGCCACTATATAGTCGCGCGCTGGTGCGGCATTCACGCTGAAAAATTCAGTTTGGGATTTGGCCCGGTAATATGGTCGAGAACCGATAAACGAGGGATGCAATGGCAGTTGGCCGCTATACCGCTTGGTGGATACGTCAAGTTTCTTGGGGATCGAGGCGCGGCCAGCGAGACCGATCGGGACGCAATTGACGAAATGTCCGAAGCTGATCGTGCTCGAAGTTTTCCGTCTGCGCGGTTGATATTCCGGGCATTAACGGTGGCGGCTGGCCCGTTTGCAAATTTCATTTTGGCGATAGTAATATTTTCCGGACTAGTTCTGTTTCAGGGAGTTTCGACCGAAAAAGCCATAATCGGAACGGTATTTCAAATGCCGGAGCCAAGCTATGACCTTGAAAGCGGGGATGAAATCTTCGCAATAGAAGGTCAAGCCGTTAACAAATTCAGCGATGTAGTTGAATTTACGCTGGCGATGGACCCTCCGGGTGATGTGGAGCTTCTTGTCTTGCGCGATGGCACGCAACTACTGGTGACAGCGCCGTACTTGCTGATCCCCGGTGTATACGGGGTTGATCCGTTGTCGGCTGCAAGCCTTGCGGGGCTAAGGGCCGGAGACCTTGTGGTTGCTGCAGATGGCAAAAGCATCAAGACTCTCGGGGAGTTGCAAAAGATAGTAGCCAACTCCGGCGATATAGAGATAAATTTGCAAGTCTGGCGTGATGGTTCGTATCTGGAACTTCCCATAACCCCAGTATTGCGCGAGTTCCCCGATGGAGACGGAGGGTTTACTGAGCGGGTGATGATTGGAGTCTATGGCGCCTTCGCATTTCTACCGATAACCGAAACGCCAACTCCGTGGAGCGCTGCCTATATCGGGATGCGTCAAACGTATTATTACATCGAAAGTTCACTGAACGGCATCAAACACATGTTCCTCGGCAACCTTAGCCCGACTAATCTTCAAGGGCCTGTCGGAATTGCCACCATATCTAAAGAGACGGTTAATCAAGGTGTTGTCAGGTTTATTTCGTTCATCGCTGCAATCTCAACTGGCATCGGGGTGTTGAATTTGTTTCCCATACCGATGTTGGACGGCGGTTATCTGATGTTTTACTTATTCGAAGCTGTACGCGGACGTCCGCCCGCGCAAAAAACAATTCAGGCCTTCATGTCAATAGGTCTCGCCATGGTGCTGTTATTAATGGTATTTGTTACATATAACGACTTGATACGATTGTGATGTTTAACGGTATTTTTTTGTCGGCATAGCGCCGGCAAAACCAAATGGGCGGATTGTGATGGAAAGTGTTTTACGTAAAAAACTTAGTGTAAAATCTTGTATTACAAGTATTTTATTAAGTCTGCCATTAGCATCCCCGGTTTTGTCGACGCCTGTATTTGCGACTCCAGCTTATTTGGCAGTCATATCCTCGATCTCGGTTCAGGGGAATAATCTGATTCCCTCGCAGACGATTCGAGACTTTGCCGGCGTTAGTTTTGGCAGCAATTTTTCCGGTGCCGACATTAACGAAGTTCTGCGACGCCTGTATGACTCAGGTATGTTCGAGGATGTCGAACTTGTCGTTTCCGGCTCCACTCTGATTATTAAGGTCGTCGAAAACCCTGCGATCAGTATTATTTCTTTTGATGGAAACGAAATCCTGAAAGACGACCGTCTTGCATCCGTCGTTCGTTCTCAAGTTCGCCGTCCCCTAAATCGCCTTACAGCACAATCTGACGCCCAGACCATTGCTCAGTTGTATGCGCAAGAGGGGCGCGTTGACGTTTCCGTTAAACCTGTAATAATTAAAGTGTCCGAAGGCCGCGTTAATCTTATCTTTGAAATAACGGAATCCAACGTTGCGGGCGTTAAGCGAATTAGTTTTGTCGGGAATGCCGCCTTTTCGGATCGCCGATTGCGCGGTGTAGTCGATACGAACGAGACCAACATGCTGTCATTCTTCTTGCGCGGGGACACGGTGGATGCCGGTTCAATCGCACGGGACCGTCAAAACCTTGCTGAGTTCTATAAGAACAAAGGTTATATTGATTTCGAGGTGCTGTCTTCTGTTGCCGAACTGTCAGCCGACCGTGACGGGTTTTTCCTGACACATACTTTGAATGAAGGTTTTAAGTATTTCTTCGGCGAAGCGTCCATCTCTTCGTCGATCAATGGTGTAGATGCCGACGATTTCCAAAAAATCGTGAAGCTGCGGTCAGGGCGTGTGTATTCGTCGAACGATATCGATGAAGTCGTCGAGAAGATTGAAATAACTGCTGTGCGCCAAGGGTTACCATTCTTGCGTGTAACACCGAAATATACGCGAAATACTGGGAGCCGGACCGTTGATGTAGACTTTGAACTTGTGGCGGGCCGCCGCGTTTATGTAGAGCGCATTGATATCGTCGGCAATACGGGCACCCTTGAACGGGTCATCCGTCGGCAGTTCGACTTCGTCGAAGGGGACGCATTCAATACGCGGAAGATGGCGACTGCCGCAGATAAACTACGGGCGCTCCGGCTTTTTGGAAGCGCTGATGTTTCCGTCAGCGAAGGGTCTTCACCTGAAAATGTTATCGTTGATGTCGAAGTCCAAGACATACCGACCGGCAGTGTGGGCTTTGCGATTGGCTATTCCTCTGATGCAGGCGTCAATGGTCTTGTTAACCTTACTGAGAGAAATTTCCGTGGCCGCGGTCAAGATTTCGCGCTGGAGCTTAATTACGGGGAAACCTCGCAGGTATTCTCGCTTAGCTTTTCGGAACCGGCATTGTTCGACCGCAATCTGTCCGCAGGTTTCCGCTTGTATAGAAGAAATTTGAATCGCAGTGAGTCCTCGTTTCAGACCTCCAACTTCGGGTTCGAACCGACTCTGCGCTTCCCCGTAGGTGAGAAGACGCGCATGGAGATCAGTTATAGCCTGTCCAGTGACGAAATCCGCGATGTGGCTGGCGGGGCATCGGAAGTAATTATTGCGGATGAATTACGCGGCTCTTTGATAACATCGTCTGTCGGAATTACATTGTCCCATGACCGCCGCAACTCGCGTGTAAATCCGACATCGGGATTTATCTTAACATTGGATGAAGAAGTTGCTGGGCTTGGCGGCGATCTGTCTTTCTCTAAAACTGTAGCCCGAGCCAAAGGTTATATGGCATTTTTTGAGGACAGTCTGGTTTTGTCCGCCGAAGTTGAAGGCGGGGCACTTGTCTCGTTAGACGGCTCAGACAGTCGCGTTACTGACAGGTTCTTCCTTGGTGGTAACTCCTTAAAAGGGTTCAAAACTGGAG
>JAPYON010000072.1 GCA_029938175.1 Paracoccaceae bacterium
GGTGTTCTCGGGTATCCTGACCGCCGTGCCTTTGATATTGTTCTCCTACGCAGCACGCTGTGTGGCGTTGAGTGCGCTCGGGCTGGTGCAATACCTGAACCCGACCTTGCAATTCATGGTCGCCACGTTCGTCTTCGTCGAATCCTTCACCAAATGGCAAGCCATCGCTTTCCCGCTTATCTGGGCAGGTTTAGCGTTGTACACATTAGGCAGCCTGCGTCAGGAACGGTCCGCCCGCAAGCGCGCCATCAACTCGGGCACATCTTGAATCACCTGCAGCGCGGCTTTGAAGGATGTGGTAGCGAACCCCTCGGCGATGATATGGTCCAGCAACGTCAGCAGTGGATCCCAGTAGCCTTTCGTGTTTAGCAAATATACGGGTTTGTCATGCAGTCCCAGTTGTCGCCACGTCAAAACCTCAAACAATTCGTCGAGCGAGCCAGCGCCGCCGGGCAGGGTGACAATGGCATGCGCATTCATGAACATCACCTTTTTACGCTCGTGCATGTTTTCTGTGAAGACTAAACTGGTCAGGTTGCGCTTGCCGACTTCGAGGTCTAGTAGATGCACCGGAATTACTCCGAATGTCTCGCCACCAGCCGCCTGCGCTGCACTAGCAACAGCGCCCATCAAGCCGACATCTCCCGCTCCATAAACCAAACGCATTCGGTTTTCAGCCAGCGCAGTACCTGTATCCAATGCCGCAGTTTTATACGCGGGATCGGATCCAAAGCGTGAACCGCAGAAAACGCAGACGGAATAAGGTGGATTTTGATCCATAAAGTGTTGTTCCTCTTGTTAATGCATCCAAAATACCGCACTTTACGCCGAGGTGGCAATCCATGAATGCCGTGAAGTAATCCGTAAGGTAATGCCAACGCCATAGCGAACGGGAAATATAGATGAACGATTTTATTCGTAAGTATCGCTGGACATTAATTCTCGTTGCCGTCGGCGTAGCTGTTGCACTGACATATTACAACAGACAAGAGACTGAAATGGTAGTGGCCGTTGAAGAAGCGCCTATGGTCGAGGTGGTCGAGGTGGTCGAACAGGAAGAGACACCCGCTGTCGAGCCTGTTGCCGAAGTCTTTGAACCCGAACCTACCCCCGAACCAGCTCAAGAGCCTGCCGCGCCGGCTGTTGAAGAAGCGACGACCGAATCCACCGAAGAGACCACGATGGTGAAAGACGTCGCCGAAGCAATAACGGCTCCAGAAGCCGCGCGAACCGAAGGCGTAATTAAACCCAATTTCGACGTCGTGCGTGTGGATGCTACAGGTTCTGCCGTGATAGCCGGATCTGCCGAACCCTTCTCGACGGTCGTTATCCGTTCGAACGGAGAGGAAATTGGTGAAGCGATTGCAGACAGCTCTGGCGAGTTTGTGGAGATTATTCAGGTCCCCGAAAACGATCAAGGCCAAACGCTGGAACTAGAAACCGAGATTTCCGGGCAACTGGTGTTTTCAGATGAGTCTATCATCATATTACCTATTCTTCGATCCCAGGCGGCGGAAACTGTCACAGAAGAATACGCGCCACCGATTATCCGCGCCACAGCCGACGAGGTTGTGATCATTCAAGGCGGCGCCCAACTTTCGCTTGGACGGGTCAGCCTAGATTCCATCAGCTATGACGAAAACGACGAAGTTGTGTTGGTAGGCCGCGGCAATCCGGGCCGGACAATCATCATTTACGTGGATGATAGACCGTTGATGGACGTAGTTGCGTCTGAATCCGGCAGTTGGAAGCAGGTCCTTCACGGTCTGGATGCTGGTCTATATGTGTTGCGGGTAGACGAAATCGACGATAACGGCAACGTAACCAGCCGCGTTGAATCTCCGTTCCAGCGCGAATACCCCGAGGACGTGCGCGAGGCCAAAGCCCAAAATAACACCACATACACCGTGCAACCCGGAAACTCATTATGGATTATAGCAACAGGACGGTATGGAAATGGCATGCAGTATCACCAGATATTCGCCGCGAACCATCACCAGATACGCGACCCTGACCTAATTTATCCGGGGCAGGTCTTTGCGCTGCCCGATACATAAGAATAATTTTCTTCAGACCTAGTTCTTTAGTTCGACAGTCCTTACCTGTAATCCCCAAGGGGGGGCAGATTATGACCGAACAAAAAAAATTCGAACGCAAGTCAGCAATGCGGACCATTAAACGGGTAGTTCCGTACCTGTGGCCGACCGACTATCCAGGCATAAAACTGCGCGTGGTGCTTGCCATGATCGCGCTTGTTATGGCCCGCGTAACCAGCGTCCTGACCCCGTTTTTCTTTAAAGGCGCCATCGATTCCATGTCGCCCGATCTGCTCATGGACCCGACGGTCATGTTGGTTACAGGAACAGTAGGGCTTGTACTTGCGTATGGTACTTTCCGCCTGTTCAGCGTGGGCTTAAATCAGCTGCGCGACGCGATATTCTCGAAAGTGGGCCAACGTGCCTTGCGCGCCCTCGCACTTGAAACCTTCCAGCATATCCATGCGCTTTCGCTTCGGTACCACATCACCCGCAAAACTGGCGGGCTGTCGCGGATCATTGATCGCGGCGTAAAAGGCGTCGAGTTTCTGCTACGCTTCATGCTGTTCTCCATCGTTCCGCTGATCCTTGAACTGGCAATGGTCGGATTGATTTTCTTCGTGCTTTTCGATGTATGGTATCTAGCGGTTATAGTTGTGACTCTCAGCCTTTATATCTGGTTTACTTTCCGCGTGACCGAATGGCGCGTGCAGATCCGTAAAGCTATGAACAAGCAAGACACGAATGCTAATCAAAAGGCGATCGACAGCCTGTTGAACTATGAAACCGTGAAATATTTTGGTGCCGAAAATCGCGAGGCAGACCGCTATGATGCCTCTATGCGCGAATATGAAAAGCTGGCAATCCAGACGAACTACACCCTCGGGTTTCTGAATTTCGGCCAATCGGCTCTGATTACAGGCGGCTTGGTCTCGGTCATGATTTTGGCAGCCATTGGTGTGCAGAATGGAACGTTGACCGTCGGTGATTTCGTTATGGTTAACGCTTATATGATCCAGATCACAATGCCGCTGAACTTCCTTGGTACTGTCTACCGCGAGATCCGCCAAGCATTGGTGGACATGGGAGAGATGTTTGACCTTCTCGGCCAGCCTGCGGAAATCAATGATAAACCGAACGCCCCTGAACTGAATTGTATCGGCGGAGAGATCGTTTTCAAGAATGTTGATTTCTCATACGAATCCGAACGTGGAATTCTGCATGGTTTGAACCTGATCGTGGGCGCGGGTAAAACGGTTGCAGTCGTAGGGCCATCAGGCTCTGGTAAATCTACTATCGGACGTTTGTTGTTTCGTTTCTATGATGTTAACGGCGGCAGCTTAAAAATCGATGGGCAAGATGTGCGTGACATCACGCAAACAAGTCTGCGGGAACAGATCGGGGTTATTCCCCAAGACACAGTCCTGTTTAACGATACCATCGGGTATAACATCGCCTATGGCCGCCCTGAAGCAACATTTGAAGAAGTGATCGGGGCTGCCAAGGCCGCCCAAATTCACGACTTCATCCTTTCGCTACCGGACGGCTACGACGCCATCGTCGGTGAACGTGGTCTGAAACTGTCGGGTGGTGAAAAACAGCGTGTCGGCATTGCCCGCACATTGTTGAAAAATCCACCGATCCTGTTGCTGGACGAGGCCACCTCGGCGCTGGACAGTGAAACTGAACAAGGCATCCTTGAATCCCTGAAATCGATGGGCGAGGGGCGCAGCGTTATCACTATTGCTCACCGCCTTTCTACTGTGGTTCATGCCGATAAGATTATTGTTCTTGAAAAAGGCTACGTAACAGAACAAGGCACACATGAAGAACTGCTGGCCAAAAAGGGTCGCTATGCCTCCATGTGGGCGCGTCAGGCTTCTGATAGCGAGTTTGAAAATAGAAAAGTTGCAGAAGTTGATGATACTGGTGATGGCGTCAAGTCCACTGAAATGCAAAAATCTATTAATAAGTTGCGTAAAAACCTGCCAACGAACTAGCCTTATGCTTGTTTACTACTGATAATTGGGCTACCTGCGCCAAATGAATCGGAATGATCAAATTACCGCCGTTAAAACCATGACAGGCGGTGCCCCCGAGGGGTTTGACGCCAAACTATTGGCGGACATTGTTGCACGTACGAACGGGCCGGTTGTTCATGTGTTGCGCGACGACGCCCGACTTGCGGCTATGCAACACGCGTTACAGTTCTTTGCGCCCGATCTTCCGGTTTTGCTGTTTCCCGCATGGGATTGCTTGCCCTACGACCGTATTCCCCCAAACGCCGAGGTTTCCGCCCGTCGGATGGCCACCCTTGCCATTTTGGCCGACGGGTTTACGCGCCCATCAATCATCTTAACCACTCTCAACGCCGCCACCCAAAGAATTCCAGCCCGCGCTATTGTAGCAAGCTCCAGTTTCACGGCAGTGGTTGGCAAGCAGATCAACGTTGAAAACCTGCGCTCGTATCTGGTTCGTATGGGTTTCAACCAAGCCCCTACGGTTACGGAACCAGGTGACTACGCCATTCGCGGCGGCTTGATCGATATTTTTCCACCAGGCGCAAGCGGCCCCGTGCGCCTCGATCTATTCGGCGACGTCCTTGACGGCGCTCGGCGTTTTGAGGCTGCTACCCAGCGCACCATCGAGAAAATCACCCGCATTGAGCTGGCTCCCGTGTCCGAGGTCATCCTTGACGAGGCTGCGATCCAGCGTTTCCGTAGAAAATACCGACACGTATTCGGGGCCGCGGGCAACGACGATCCGCTGTACGAGGCAGTTAGTGCAGGGCGTAAACACCAAGGCCTTGAACACTGGTTGCCATTTTTTCACGAACATCTGGACACCTTGTTCGACTATCTGCCCGAGGCGCCAGTCATTCTGGATGATCAAGTTAATTCGTCGCGCACCGCGCGTTGGATCTCGATCGAGGATCAGTTCGCGACCCGCCACGCAGCACTGTCCGAGAAAAGCCACCTCGGCACGGTCTACAAACCTGTCGAACCGTCCCTTTTGTATCTGGACGAGGACAACTGGAAGACCTCCCTTCAGGGTCACACTATCCGCCAGCTTTCACCCCTGCCACAGCCATCCGGGCCAAACTGCATAGACGCAGGTGGATGCATCGGGCGCAACTTCGCAGTCGAACGCCAGAACGAGGACATCAGCCTGTTTGGCGCGCTCGCCGAGCATATTGCCACTAAACGCAAAACCGGCAACGTCGTGCTGTGTTCCTACTCTGAAGGTTCGCGCGAACGCTTCGCCACCATGCTGAAAGACAGCGGCGTCGAGAATTTCACCAACATCACGCGGTTCAGCGATATCGGCCAATCCAAAGGCCTGTTCCTGACCGTATGGCCCCTCGAAAACGGGTTCGAGACATCTGATCTGACGGTGATTTCCGAACAAGATATCCTCGGCGACCGTTTAATCCGCGCCCCGCGCAGACGCCGTGCTGAAAATTTTCTGAAAGAAACTCAAAGCTTGACCCCCGGCGATCTAATCGTCCACATCGAACACGGTGTCGGTAAATACACAGGCCTCGAAACCATCACCGCTGCAGGAGCCCCGCACGAATGCCTGGCGTTAGAATACGCAGGCGGAGACCGTCTGTTCCTGCCTGTCGAAAACATAGAACTCCTGTCGCGCTATGGCCAAGAAATCGGCTTGCTCGACAAGCTCGGTGGCGGCGCATGGCAAGCCAAAAAGGCCAAGCTCAAAGAACGTGTGCGCGAGATGGCCGACAAGCTGATCCGTATTGCCGCCGAACGTGCATTACGATCCGGAAAAGTGATGACCCCACCCGATGGCATGTGGGACGAATTCTGCGCCCGTTTTCCTTACCAAGA
The DNA here is from genome assembly GCA_029938175.1 of Paracoccaceae bacterium. Taxonomy (GTDB): domain Bacteria; phylum Pseudomonadota; class Alphaproteobacteria; order Rhodobacterales; family Rhodobacteraceae; genus NORP23. Next base: position 5,885 of record JAPYON010000072.1, read on the forward strand.
AACAGACGACCAGCTGCACGCCATCGAGGACGTCCTGTCCGACATGGCCAGCGGTCAACCCATGGACCGCTTGATCTGTGGCGATGTAGGCTTCGGCAAAACCGAGGTTGCGATGCGCGCCGCCTTTGTAGCCGCCATGACAGGGTCTCAAATAGCCGTCGTCGCGCCGACAACCTTGCTAGCCCGCCAACACTTCAAAAGCTTCTCCGAACGCTTCCGTGGCCTGCCCGTCCAAGTCCGCCAACTCTCACGCTTCGTCTCAGCAAAAGCTGCCAGCGAAACCCGTGAGGCAATGAAGCGCGGTACCGTAGATATTGTCATCGGCACTCATGCGCTACTGGCCAAAAACATTCGTTTTTCCAACCTAGGCCTGCTAATCGTGGACGAGGAACAACATTTCGGCGTCACCCACAAAGAACAACTCAAACAATTGCGTACTGACGTCCACGTCATGGCCCTGACAGCCACGCCAATTCCGCGCACCCTGCAACTGGCCCTATCCGGTGTGCGCGAACTATCAATCATCGGCACCCCGCCCATCGACCGCCTCTCGATCCGCACGTACGTTTCCGAGTTCGACCCAATCACGGTGCGCGAGGCCCTGCTGCGTGAATACTATCGTGGCGGCCAGTCCTTCTACGTCGTCCCGCGCATTAGCGACATGGCCGAAATCGAGACATTCCTCAAAGAACAAGTCCCTGAGGTCTCCGTCGTCACCGCCACCGGCCAGATGCCCGCAGGTCAGCTAGACGATAAGATGAACGCCTTCTACGACGGCCAATACGACGTGCTTCTGGCCACGACAATCATCGAAAGCGGTCTGGATATTCCCGCCGCCAACACCTTGATCGTGCATCGCGCCGACATGTTCGGCCTCTCGCAGCTCTACCAAATCAGGGGCAGGGTGGGCCGCTCCAAAATCCGTGCTTACGCCTATATGACGACCAAACCGCGCAAACCCCTAACTCCGCAAGCCGAAAAACGCCTGCGGGTTCTGGGCAGCCTCGACAGCCTCGGCGCTGGCTTCTCGCTCGCCTCGCGAGACCTAGATATGCGCGGCGCAGGAAACCTTCTGGGCGACGAACAATCCGGCCACGTTCGCGAAGTCGGCTACGAGCTTTACCAATCCATGTTGGAGGAGGCCATCGCCAAGATGAAAGCCGGCGAACTCGAAGGCCTATCCGACGCAGACGAGGCATGGTCCCCTCAGATAAACCTAGGCGTCCCCGTCCTGATTCCCGCCAATTACGTGTCAGACCTCGACATCCGCCTGGGTCTTTATCGCCGCCTCTCGGCACTTTCCGGCAAGGTAGAACTCGAAGGCTTCGCTGCAGAACTAATCGACCGCTTCGGCAAGCTCCCGCGCGAAGTGAACACGTTGTTAAACATCGTGCGCATCAAATCCGCCTGCCGTCGTGCAGGTATCGCACGCCTTGATGGCGGCCCTAAAGGCGCAACCATCCAGTTCCACATGGACAAATATGCCAATCCCGCCGGTTTGGTTGAATTCATCCACGCCCAAAATGGCTTGGCCAAGGTCCGCAACAATAAAATAGTTGTCCGCCGCGATTGGAATACCAACGCTGACAAAATCAAAGGCGCGTTTGCAATTGCACGGGATTTGTCCGTTCTGGCCAAAAAGAAACCCTAGGATGGATGGCTTGTACGCACCGGTATTTATACAGATAACATTGGGTTAGATCACCCAGTGCGGCTAGTTCGAGACAAAATCAACCGAATACAGCTTGAACTGCGGGAAGATGTTTCCCCTTACCATTTTCATCTCTTTGATCCACTACTTTGAAGATTTTGAAAGCTGGCCTTGTTTGGATGACCTCAACTTTATGCTCGTATTCTTTTACATCGTCCATTATGTTTGAAATCCCTTTGCAGTACCTATATTCGACGAAAACACGCTTAAGGATAAAAGTATTAGGGGCTGACCCAGATAACTAGTTCAAATACATTCTAACCCATTGTCTTAACTGT
>JAPYON010000010.1 GCA_029938175.1 Paracoccaceae bacterium
CTACACGGCCACCCGTCGCGCAGTGCGTGAAGAAATCGAGAGCTTCGGCACGTTCGTAGAGGTTCACGTCTCCACCAGCTTAGAGGAATGCGAGCGTCGAGACCGCAAAGGCCTGTACAAACTGGCCCGCGAGGGCAAAATCAAAGAGTTCACGGGCATTTCCGACCCTTACGAAGCCCCAATCAAAGCCGAGCTTGTCGTTGAAACTGAAAACGTCGAGGTCGACACCAGTGCCCATCAGGTCATCCTGAAACTGGAACAACTGGGGTTGGTTAAAGAATAAGCAAAAAATCATGGGTTATCAAAGGTCTAAAAACAAGCCCGAAGGGCTTTTCGCACTTGGCCATTCTTGATATACAGAGTCAACAAACCCAGAGGAGTGCACGCACCATGACAACTCCGCCGATGATGGATCACCATGAAATTTTACGCGTCCGCCTTGCCCTATTACAGCGCGAACATCGCGACCTCGACGAAGAAATCCACGCGCTAGGCGAACGTCGGGTAGCAGAACCCTTGACCTTACGCCTCCTTAAAAAACAAAAACTCGCACTAAAAGACCAAATCGCCCGAATTCAGGACGAATTAACCCCCAATATCATTGCGTAACCAACACATCTTGCACCAACGCCGCCAATGGCTATAGTGCGGCCTTCTTGAAACGGCGGGAGCCTTCAAATGACCCAACCTAAAATCGGCATCATTATGGGCAGCCAGTCCGACTGGCCTACAATGAAACTGGCGGCAAATATTCTTGATGAACTCGGCGTGGCGTATGAAACCAAGATCGTTTCGGCCCATCGCACCCCTGACCGTCTGTGGGCCTATGGGAAATCTGCGGTTGATCGTGACCTGCAAGTCATTATCGCAGGTGCCGGAGGTGCTGCACATTTGCCCGGAATGATGGCGTCAAAAACCCGCGTGCCTGTGTTGGGCGTACCGATCCAGACCAAGGCGCTGTCGGGCGTAGATTCCCTTTATTCTATTGTGCAAATGCCCAAAGGTTTCCCGGTCGGCACCATGGCTATCGGAGCAGCAGGGGCGGCGAATGCGGGCTTGTTGGCCGTTGCCATCCTCGCAAACAATGACGCCGAGATAGCAGAACGGCTGGATGCATGGCGCGAGGCCCTTTCTGAATCTATCGCGGATGAACCAACGAATGACTGAATACCTCGCTCCCGGATCGACGATTGGTATTTTGGGCGGTGGCCAGCTTGGCCGCATGCTGTCCGTGGCGGCCTCACGGCTGGGCCTGAAAGCGCACATATACGAACCCGTATCTGGCGCGCCTGCTGGACACGTTGCACACCTAGTGACAACCGCCGGATATGACAACACCGACGCGCTGAAGGCCTTTGCGAATTCGGTGGATGTTGTGACCTACGAATTCGAAAACATCCCGACCCAGGCGCTGGACACTATTGAGTCCATCCGCCCGATCCGTCCCGGCCGCAATGCCTTAGCCGTATCGCAAGACCGGGTATCCGAGAAAGAGTTCCTGACAGGGCTGGGCATCACGGTCGCGCCTTACGCGCAGATCGACAGCCTCGAGGACCTGATTGCGGCATTGGAAACCATCGGCACACCAGCCATCCTGAAAACCCGCCGTTTTGGATATGATGGCAAGGGTCAGGCACGGATAACCGATGCCACCCAAGCGTCAGATGCTTTCGACGCACTGAATGGCGCGCCAGCTGTACTGGAAGGTTTCGTGAATTTCGATCGCGAGGTTTCCGTGATTGCTGCCCGAGGTCTCGACGGCGCTGTTGTCTGCTTTGATCCGGGGGAAAACGTTCACAAGGACGGAATTCTGGACACCACAACCATCCCCGCCACCCTCGCGGCTGGCCAACATATGGACGCGGTGCTATTGGCAGGGAAGATCCTGAACGCGCTGGATTATGTCGGCGTTATGGGTGTCGAATTGTTCGTAACACCCAATGGTCTGATCGTTAACGAAATCGCCCCGCGTGTGCACAACTCTGGTCACTGGACTCAAAATTCTTGTATTATCGACCAGTTCGAGCAGCACATTCGCGCCGTCGCGGGCTGGCAGCTTGGCGATGGTCAACGACACTCAGACGCGGTTATGACCAACCTGATTGGCCAGGATATTTTGGAATATTCAAATCTCGACGGAGCATTGCATCTGTACGGGAAGGCAGATGTGAAACTGGGCCGGAAGATGGGTCACGTAAACCGGATTTCACCGAAAATATAGCGCCTACTTTCTGACCGCCACCAAAACACCTGCCATAATCAGACCAGCGGAAATGGCGAAGGACAGTGTAACTGCCTCACCCAGAAACAGTACACCGCCAGCCAAAGCGATGATCGGAACGCTAAGCTGGAATATAGCGGCCAAAGTTGATTCCAGTTTCGGCAACACCGAATACCACAACGCATATCCGACACCCGACGCGAGCGATCCGGACGCGATTGCCAGCAAAACTCCGCTGGTACTTACGGCCGCCCCAGCGGGGAACAACACCCACAGAAATACTCCGAACGGCGCAGTAAACAGAAAGTTGACCGCCGTAGTCTCTAACGGTGCGGAAACCGAGCGCCCGCACCCAACAAAAGTGTGAATATTTTCCAGTCAATCAGTTTGCGAATCATCATGACCTCCGTTTACGTGAACCCTACCCCCGTACAAACGAAAACGGGAGGCCGAAGCCCCCCGTTTCCTAATTCAACAAGTCAGCGTGACTTACATCATGCCGCCCATGCCGCCCATGCCGCCCATGTCTGGCATTCCGCCAGCAGCGCCACCAGCAGCAGGTGCAGGTTTGTCAGCGATCATAGCTTCGGTTGTGATCAACAGACCAGCAATCGAACCCGCATCTTCAAGTGCTGTACGCACAACCAATGCCGGATCGATAACACCAAAGTCGAACATGTTGCCATATTCTTCTGTCTGCGCGTTGAAGCCGAAGTTCGCATCATCGCTCTCGCGGATTTTGCCAGCAACAACTGCACCGTCAACACCAGCGTTGTCAGCAATTTGACGTAGCGGTGCTTCAAGTGCACGACGAACGATTGCGATACCCGCAGTCTGGTCGGAGTTTTCACCCTCCAGACCAGCAAGGCCTTTAGCACCCTGCATCAGGGCAACACCGCCACCGACAACAACACCTTCTTGAACCGCAGCGCGGGTCGCGTTCAGTGCATCGTCAACACGATCTTTACGCTCTTTAACTTCGATTTCTGTAGCACCACCAACGCGGATAACAGCAACACCGCCGGCCAATTTAGCCACACGCTCTTGCAGTTTTTCGCGATCGTAGTCAGAAGAAGTTTCTTCGATCTGTGTACGGATCTGAGAAACACGTGCTTCGATCTCGGCTTTCTCGCCATTACCGTCAATGATAGTTGTTTCATCTTTGGTTATGGAGATTTTCTTGGCAGTACCCAGCATGTCGATAGTAACCGACTCTAGCTTCATGCCCAGATCCTCGGAGATAACCTGACCGCCTGTTAAGATCGCGATGTCTTGCAACATGGCTTTACGACGATCGCCAAAACCAGGTGCTTTAACAGCCGCAATTTTCAGACCGCCACGCAGTTTGTTCACAACCAGAGTCGCCAGCGCTTCGCCGTCAACATCTTCAGCAATAATCAAAAGTGGTTTGCCGGACTGGATAACAGTTTCCAACAGTGGGACCATTGGCTGTAGGGAAGAGAGCTTCTTCTCGTGCAACAGCACAAGGCAGTCTTCCATGTCAGCGATCATTTTGTCAGGGTTAGTGATGAAGTAAGGGGACAGGTAACCACGGTCGAACTGCATACCTTCAACAACGTCTGTCTCAGTTTCCAGACCTTTGTTTTCTTCAACAGTGATAACCCCTTCATTACCAACACGCTGCATAGCACCAGCAATCTGGTTGCCGATCGCTGCTTCGCCGTTAGCCGAGATTGTGCCAACCTGAGCAACTTCATCGCTGTCTTTAACTTCGCGAGACATGTTCTTTATTTCTTCAACAACATTGGAAACCGCAAGATCGATACCGCGTTTCAGATCCATCGGATTCATGCCAGCGGCAACCGATTTCATGCCTTCTCGAACGATAGCCTGTGCCAGAACAGTCGCGGTTGTTGTGCCGTCGCCCGCTGTGTCATTGGTGCGCTGGGCAACTTCTTTGACCATCTGTGCGCCCATGTTTTCGAACTTTTCTTCCAGCTCGATCTCTTTAGCCACTGTAACACCGTCTTTGGTGATGCGCGGTGCGCCGAAAGATTTGTCGATAACAACGTTACGACCTTTAGGGCCAAGCGTTACTTTTACAGCGTTTGCCAGAATATCAACACCGGCCAGCATGCGATTGCGGGCGTCTGTGTTAAATTTTACGTCTTTTGCAGCCATGATGGATGCTCCTTATAATAGGGTTCGCTTAAGCAATAATGCCCAGGATGTCGGATTCTTTCATGATCAACAGGTCTTCGCCGTCGAGCTTGATTTCAGTGCCGGACCACTTTCCGAATAATACTTTGTCGCCAGCTTTAACGTCCATGTCGATGCGATCGCCGTCTTCGTCACGTGCGCCTGCACCAACGGATACAACTTCGCCTTCGGAAGGCTTTTCTTTGGCTGCGTCAGGGATAATCAGGCCGCCGGATGTTTTCTCGTCTTCTTCAAGACGACGAACAACAACGCGATCATGCAAAGGTATAAATGCCATTGTGGATGCTCCTATCGAGTATTCCTGTTTCGGTGGTTTTTTTCAATTTAGCACTCACCACCTTCGAGTGCTAACGAAGTGGATTTATGCATCCAAACCAACGGAGTCAACCTCCGCATGCGAATTTTCCAGGCCTTCTATCAAATATTCATAAATTCACGCCTCGTCGGCAGCAACTTGGCCGTAGGCCTGCAATGCCTCGACTCCTTTGGGTGTCAGCATGAAAATGCCACGCTCAACTCTCTCGAACCAGCCATAATAATCGTCGGCCATTATGCGCGTCGCACTCGGAACCGAAGTTTCCTTAGCCACCGCCGCACCCTTACTTGGCCCTTTATCCACCAGATACGTCGCACACCGCAGCGCGTCCTGCCGATACGAGGTCACCAACCCGACCCGCGTCGCCCCGCCAGCATTTGGATCACCTACCCTGCGCGCAAATTCCCGCAACAACTGCCGCTTACGTTTCGGGATTTTCCGTGGCTTGAAAGTAGCCGGATCAGCCAGAACCTCGACAAACCCATCGCGCAAACGCACCGTCATCAAACCCAACCCTAGCCGCTTGCACAACGCGAGATTACCTTTCAACGCCTTGCCCGCACTCTTCGGCACAGCCAGATACACCGCGTCCGTCACCGTTTGACGGGCAATACCCTGATGGATCAACGCCAACGAAAACCCCAGCTTCAATTCGACCAGAACAGGGTCTTCGTCACCGCGCATGGCCATAACATCCACCGCGCCAACCTCGCCCTTGGCGACATAGCCCTGCCCCTCCAGATAGGCTTTCACAGGACCGTAAAGGTCGGTTTCGCGCGGGATCGCCATATCAAAGGGTTCCTATTCCACCCACAGATTATCGGCACATTGTGCGGGTGACAACCCGATCCATTCCCCCTATTAAGGGCAGCAAGTCGACTCCTGTTATATGGAACCTCATGATGATCAAAATTTTCGGCCATACAGCCCCCGACACCGACGCAACTGCCTCTGCCCTGATCTGGGCTTGGTATCTCAACGAGGTTCGGGAAAAACCGGCGACAGCTTACGTTCAAGGTACACCAAATACCGAGGCTGCCTTCGTGCTGAGTCGCTGGGATTTTGACATACCGGAACTGTTGGACCTGCAAGACGGTGATAAAGTTGTGATCGTAGACACAAACAACCCTGCCGAGCTGCCCGCCAACATCAACGAAACAGACATAAAGCAGATCATCGATCACCACCTGCTGGTCGGCGGCATCAAAACGAAAACTCCGATCAACGTCACAATGCGCCCTGTCGCCGCGACCGCGACCGTGATGTATAGCATCATGCGCGAACCTGCTTTGGACACCATGCCAGACACAATCAAAGGCCTGATCCTAAGCTGCATCCTGTCCGATACGCTTGAATTTCGCAGCCCGACGACAACCCCGCGCGACCGCGAAATCGCAGATCGACTGGCCAATGATCTGAACATCAACATTGCTAACTACGCAGCTGAAATGTTCGCCGCCAAATCTGATATTGCGCATTTCTCCGATGCGGAACTGCTGCGCATGGACTCCAAAAAATTCGAAGTAGACGGCACTAACTTCCGCGTTTCGGTACTGGAAACCACCAGCCCCGCGACTGTTATGGAACGCAAAAACAGCCTGATCGCCAGCATGGATACAATCGCTGCCGAAGACGGTGTAGATCAGGTCTTGTTATTCGTTATCGACATCCTGACCGAATCCGCAACCCTGTTGATCCCGAACGACACCGTCAGATCCGTAGCCAAGAAATCCTTTGGCTGCACGGTTGAAGGCGACACGGTCCATCTTCCCGGCGTCATGTCGCGAAAAAAGCAGATCATCCCGAATTTGAAGGTCTGAATGTCCCAAATCATCAATGGCATAGCCGAAGTCTCGCAGCGTTACGACGCCCTGTTCGTTGACCTTTGGGGTTGCCTGCACAACGGTCTCGAACCCTTCCCCGACGCGATCGAGGCATTGCGCACCTACAAAGCCCAAGGCGGAATCGTGTTGTTGCTAACCAACTCACCCCGCCCCTGCGCCGCCGTGATCGCGCAATTGGACCACATCGGCGTTCCCCGCGAAATCTACGACGACATCGCCTCATCAGGCGACTCCGCGCAGATGGCAATGTCCGCAGGCGTAGTCGGACGGAAAGTTTACCACCTCGGCCCTGAACGCGATTTGGATTTCTTCGAAGATGAAAACGGCCCGATCAACGTTGAGCGCGTCCCGTTAGAGCAAGCCGAAGGCATCGTTTGCACTGGCCTGTCCGACGACATAACCGAAACGCCAGATGATTACCGCCTAACCATCCTAGATGGAAAAGCCCGCGGGTTAAAATTGCTCTGCGCCAATCCTGACGTCATAGTGGACGTTGGTGACAAGCGAATTTACTGCGCAGGTGCCCTCGCCGAGGCTTACACCGCCGCCGGCGGAACCAGCCTATATTTCGGAAAACCTCATTCACCCATCTACCAACTAGCCTATGCCCGCGTCGAAGCCATTACAGGTCGCCGAATTTCTTCTGACCGCATTTTATGCATCGGCGACGGCATCAATACAGACGTGCGCGGCGGAATGGCCGAAGATCTGGATACTCTGTTCATCACCAGTGGGCTTGCAGCACCTGAAATCAGTGAAACTTCCGGCACGCCTAACGTGGCCGAACTGGCGAATTTCATCGCCAGCCACAAATTATCGCCAACTTTCGCAATAACCCGTCTGCGCTAAACCTCTACAGCTCAACGCGAACGTCGTGAAGCCAGATTTTCGGTGGGCGCGACAACATAAAGACGACGACATCGGCCAAATCGTCAGGTTCGGTAAAAATACGGTTCGGCACATCTTCACCCGCTTTGGCAAACATACCCGTGTTTGTTCCACTTTGATAAAGCCCTGCCACACGCACACCGTTATCGGATTCGTCTTGTTTTAGAACTTCGGTAAACCCCCGCACGCCGTATTTCGTGGCCGTGTAAACCGATTGACCAGCCTGCGCCACGACGCCGGATTTTGACACAACGTTCAGAACCACCGCCTCGTCGCGGTCGCGCAATGCTGGCAGCATGTGCCGTGTGAACTGCATTACTGATGTAAGATTGGTATGCACGGTTGTAAGCAACATATCCGCACTGATGCTATCCAGCGGGCCAGTCTTATGCCAAACGCCCGCATTGTTTATCAGGATATCAACACCACCAAAGTCGCTTAAGATTGCTTGTGCAGCAGCATCAAGCGCTTCTGAAGCTATCAAATCCACGCTGTATGCACGCGCCTCAACCGCGCCGCCCGCCAGAGACTCAGCCACTACCGCGTCCAAGCGCACTTGGTTTCGTCCCAGAATAGCCAATTTACAACCCTCATCGGCCAGTTTCAGGCAAATATGCCGTCCTATCCCATCACTACCACCTGTGACGACGGCAATCTTACCTTTGAGCTGCATTATCGAAGTCCTTTTTTCTAACAGACACCGTGGGTAACACAGTTTCAAATTCCACCGCAAGACAGCAAACCGCGAACAACTGTGCGTAATATTATTACAATTTTTCGCATTATACCGAATATATATTGCGTTACTATTTATATTGACCTACAAATGGTGCAACGCAACAACGCTAATCCATACCAAGATGTAGGCCCTGACATGCTCGACACTCCACAGCACAATCTACCAATAGGAACTATCTGCATAGAAGACCTAGAAGTCGGTATGGAGCGCTCGGTTTCAAAAACCATCGGAGACCAAGAAATCGAAATGTTCGCCGAACTGTCAACAGACCATAACCCCGTCCATCTGGATGATGACTACGCCCGTGATACGATATTCCAAGGCCGCATTGCCCACGGAATGCTGACCGCTGGTCTGATTTCCGCAGTCATTGGGGAACAACTGCCGGGTCACGGCACCGTATATCTGAAACAAAGCCTGACCTTCACAGCCCCTGTTCGCCCCGGCGACTGCGTCGAAGCCATCGTTAAGGTTCTGGAAATCAATCACGCCAAACGTCGGGTTACGCTTGATTGCAAATGCTTCGTAGGCGATACCCTTGTCTTAAAAGGTGACGCGCTGGTTCTGGCGCCAAGCCGCAAGTTCGACTAAGGGCGCAGGCTTGGCCTGCTGGACAGGCATGAAGATTTTCAAGAAATACACCAAAAAATCCGATGACAGTCAGGGCGCAGTCGTCGCCATGGGCAACTTCGACGGCGTCCATTTAGGCCACCAATCGGTCATCGCGCTGGCTCGAGCTATTGCTGCCACCAGCAACTCCCCTCTTGGCGTAATCACGTTCGAACCGCACCCCCGCCAACTGTTCGCACCCGATGCGCCCGCTTTTCGCCTGATGGGTGCCGATACTCGCGCGCACCGTATAAACAAACTGGGAATAGACGCGCTATATGAGCTGCCGTTCAATACCGGCCTGTCGCAATTAACGGCTGAAGAATTCGCACGTGACGTCCTTTCCAATGGTTTGCAGATTAAACACGTCGTCATCGGCGCAGATTTCCGCTTTGGTAAAGGCCGTCAAGGCGACGCCCAGATGTTGGAAGAACTAGGCGCAAAACTAGGGTTCGGCGTAACCGTCGCCCCGCTAATCTCTGACGAAAAAGGTGATTATTCCTCCAGTGCCATTCGCGAGGCCTTGTCCTCAGGCCGCCCCGAAGACGCCGCCCGCATCCTTGGCCACTGGCACCGCATCGACGGGATCGTGGAAAAAGGCGACCAGCGCGGCCGTGAACTTGGCTTCCCGACCGCGAACATATCACTGGATGATCTGCACCTGCCAAAATTCGGCGTCTACGCCGTATTATTCGATGTGCTAGATGGGCCACACAAAGGCCTCTATCGCGGCGCTGCGTCACTGGGCATTCGCCCGACGTTCGGCATCAATAAACCGAACCTCGAAACTTTCCTCTTCGACTTTTCCGGCGATCTTTACGACACGTCAGTATCGGTCGCGCTGGTTGCCTACCAACGCCCCGAAGAGAATTTCAACAATCTCGAAGACCTGATAAAGCAGATGAACATCGACTGTTTCGAGGCCCGCGAGATTCTGGAAAAGGCAATATTCTGACCGCGGTAAATTCTACCGAAAAGTTGCGTAAACAGGGTGTTATACCTACGTTATTAGAGAAACCTATAACCAAAATGCAAGGCATTCTCCATGCGCCCATCTGATGAGATGGCCCATTTCGTCCGCGAAGCATTGGCGTCAGGACAATCACGAGTTGATATCGGTGATGCGTTAAACTCTGCTGGCTGGTCCGAAAAACCCTAACTTACTTGATACTATTCATCGCAGCGCTGTTCGTCCTTGGTGATTTGATAACTCTGGTTTTCTACTTGCTGAATGGCGAAACCACCCTTTGTTTCTTCCTGAAATTCTTGTCAGTTCGCGCGATAACGGGCGGTATATTCGTCTATTACCTTAAAGACGTCGCAGCCGATGAAAATTAATGGGTTCACCGATATGACGACCAGAAGGTGGATAATTGCATCAGGTTTTATCGCCGTTTTAATAGTAATAACCGCAGGCCTAATGGTGGCTGGGGGGCCAGTTCAAGGACGAATGGACCAAAACGATAGGGGCCGTTTTGGTGACATTTCCAGCATGTTGCGCGTGCTTGAATGCCACTATCGCGTAATAGGAACATTTCCTGAAAATTTTGAAAAACAGCAAATCGTCGCCGAATGTCGACAACGATATCCTGCGGCACCAAACTTATCCGACCGAATAAGCCAACAACCATATCCATATGTTTTTCAACCGAACATAAGGATATCCGTTTGCGCTTCATTCGCATCCACCCAGCAACGCCTCCTCGCACTATTCGGCAAGACTGAACCGGATTTCACGCCTGAAACCGGATGCATCACGATCATTCGGGACTAAGTCCCCGACTTCATGCTTTCATCCAGATATATTTCCCGCAATCGCCGTGCAACCAGCCCCGGCTTACCATCGCCCAACGCCTGCCCGTCAACCTCGATTACCGATGTCACAAATGTCGTGGCCGAGGTCACAAACGCCTCGTCTGCCTCCATCGCTTCGGTCATTGTAAACGGCCGCTCCACAACGTCCATCTGCGCCTCGCGCGCAAACCGAAGCACCGCGCTACGGGTGATCCCGCTAAGAATATCTTGCGACAAATCCCGTGTGATTATCTTGCCACCTTGGACAATATACGCGTTGTTAGACGTGCCCTCGGTCACAAAGCCATCCTCGACCAGCCACGCATCATCAACGCCAGCCGCCTTGGCCGCCATTTTCCCAAGCGAGGGCGCCAGAAGTTGAATCGTCTTGATATCGCGCCGTCCCCAACGAATATCCGGGATAGAGATGATTTTTATCCCGGTCGCGGCCGTGGGTGATTCCATAAGATTCATCACCTGCGTGAACATCACCAGACTGGATTTCACACCCTCGGGAAACAGAAAACTTCGGTCTGCAGCGCCCCGCGTGACCTGCAAATACACGAGTCCTTCGATCAGGCCATTGGCCCGGATCAGCTCGCGGTGGATCGTCTCGATCTCGTCATTCGTCTCAGGGGTGGGCATTTCCAGTTCGGACAGCGACCGCGCCAAGCGCACCATATGTCCGTCGAAATCAATCATCTTTCCGTTCAGAATCGAGGTTACTTCATATACCCCGTCCGCCATCAGAAATCCGCGATCAAAAATGCTGATCTTCGCATCCGCTTCATCTAGGTATTCCCCGTTCACATAAACCGTCCGGCCCATAACTTCCCCTGATTTTATTAAATTATTTCGCTATCAAAGCCACAGGCGCATTCGCGTCCTCGGCATAATCTTTCGGCGCATCGGTCAGCACCACGGTGTTGCGTTTGAATTCGTAATTCATTACTTCTCCGTCCGGTTCGGAATGGATTACAAGGCATTGCGATAAATGTCGCGCCCCGTCGAATAAATCTACAAAACCTCGCAAAGGCGGTGCACTTCCTGCCAACATCGAAAACCCGTCTTCCCAGATTTTCAAAACCGAATACTCGGAACTGCCGTCAAATACCCGCAAGCGATTCTTCTTCATCGCGTCCTGCATCCGTGCTTTTTGCAGGCCCGCCATCACTTCCGGTGAGAAATGCGTTTCCATTGCCAACTCCGCTAGTTACCGACCCATGCTTTGCCATTAACACCGCAACGTCAAGTTACAATCGAGAAGTTTTCTAAGTACTTATGCACTTCAGGTCTCGACTTCGAGCTTCGTTTCTTCGGAACAGAATGCTCTAAAACCGCAGCCAGATCATCGGACCGTAGCGCGTCCACATCAAACTGCGTGCATTTGGGGTAAGGTAAAAAATTGACTCGTCCGAGAAAAAGCTAGTGCTAATCACCGTGATTATCGGCACATCCGGGCAGCAGTGCGTCGCATAATCCAAAATCGCGATTGCTCCGCCATCCGGCAACACCATATCCAGAACCAAGGCATCAAACTCTTCAAACCTAAGCACATCAATTTCGGCCGCCTGTGTAAACGCTTGCACGACATCGACTCCATATCCTTGCAAAAAAGAGTCCAAAGCTCGCAAATGCTATGGTTATGTTGCACGAATAATATTCGCATAATCAGCTCCACCAAGCTCATATTTCCACTAAGAATTATGTAAATATCTACCAAATGTATTAATAAATCTTTACCCACAACATACCGATCAAATTCAGATCCTGACTTTTCCGAAACTCCGGATAATTCCATAGTCCTAGGCTTCACCAAATGTTACCAATCCATTAACGATAAACGTTTTGCAACCGGACGATATGAATTGACCACGCTCACATTACTGCTAATCGCCCTGATTCTGGACGCCACATTCGGCGAACCTGATTGGCTTTGGTCCCGGTTCCAGCACCCGGCAACCGTGATGGGTCGCTGCGTTGACTGGCTTGACGTCCGCTTGAACAATGGCGAAGGTCGCCGCAATGCTGGCATCCTGACGATCGCGATCCTGATGATCGGCGCAGCAGCCCTTGGTCAGCTCATACGTTCAATACCCGACGCAGGCATACTCGAAGCCATCTTCGCCGCCATCCTGCTTGCCCAACGAAGCCTGACTGACCATGTTCTTCAAGTCGCCAATGCCCTGCGATCCTCGTTGCCCGAGGGCCGCCGTGCCGTGTCAATGATCGTCGGGCGGGATCCCCAACAGCTCGACGAAAGCGCGGTCGCACGCGGGGCCATCGAAAGCGCTGCCGAAAACTTCTCGGACGGCGTAATCGCCCCCGCGTTCTGGTTCCTGATCTTCGGCCTCCCCGGAATCATAGCCTATAAAATTATCAATACTGCTGACAGCATGATCGGGCACCGGAATGAACGGTACGAACAATTCGGCTGGGCCACCGCCCGACTCGATGATCTGGTAAACTGGATTCCCGCTCGTCTGACTGGTGGCCTGATCTGCCTCGCTCACTGGTCGACCACTGCATGGCGCACGATGCAAACCGATGCAAAGTACCACCGTTCCCCCAACGCTGGCTGGCCCGAAGCCGCCATGGCTGGTGTCTTGGGTGTCGCGATTTCCGGTCCACGCAGTTACAACGGCACCATGACCGACCTGCCATGGATCAACGGTAAAGGTCGCAAGCCACTTGGCCCGATGGACATCGAGGATGCAGTGCGCATCTTATGGCGCAGCTGGTTCGCTGCCCTTGCCATCCTCGGCGGGCTTTGGTTCGTATTTTGATCTACAGCGCCATGAACTTTATCCGGTTTCCGAAGGGATCTTCGCAATAATACCGTTGCGTATTTGGAAACCGGTCATCCCACAACACATCAAAGCCAGCTGTTTCCAGCCAGTCCGTCAATGTATCAAGACGTTCCACCCTCAACGCAGGATGTGCCTTTTTGGCAGGCTTGAACTCCGCCCCTACACCAAGGTGAATGCTGACGCCGGCATTGCTGAACCAGATTCTACCGTTCGCCTTCAAAGACTCAGGCTTCGCGTCCTCGGTCAAACCAAACGCGGCCGAATAAAACACAGCCGCCCGCGCCTCTTGCCCTTTCGGGATTGCTAACTAGACATGATCAATATGTGAAATACGCATGCGAACCTCCTGTCGTCACGGTATCGACCAGCGCGACCACTCTCGATCAAAACACGTAACGTCGTGGTTGCGGCTGTGCTAAAACCCATGCAGACTCCGCTCAAATTCACAGGAGAATACCATGACACACGAAATTGTAATCCTCGACGGCACGCGCACCCCGACCGGCACTTTCGGTGGCAGCCTTGCGGCCATTCCGCCGTCGGATCTGGCCGCGCAGGTAACGGCCGAAGCAATGAAGCGCAGCGGCATCGACCCTGCTCAAATCGGTCACGTAGTATTTGGCCACGTTATCAACACTGAACCGCACGACATGTATCTTGCCCGTGTTGCAGCCATCAACGCTGGAATCCCAGATTCCACGCCCGCGATGAACGTGAACCGCCTGTGCGGATCCGGTGCCCAAGCCATCGTATCCGCCGCACAATCCCTGATGCTGGGGGACGCCGATTTCGCCATCGCAGGTGGCGCCGAAAGCATGAGCCGCGCACCCTACATCATTCCACAGGCACGTTGGGGGCAGAAGATGGGCGATTTTTCCGCCACAGACATGCTTCTCGCCACGCTCAACTGTCCGTTTGGCACGGGCCACATGGGAATTACCGCCGAAAACGTTGCCGCAGAGTACAACATCTCGCGCGAAGCGCAGGATACCTTTGCGCTTGAATCCCAAGGGCGTGCAGCAGCCGCAATCGAGGCGGGGCGCTTCACGTCCCAAATCATGCCCGTCGAGGTTCGTAAGCGTCGCGACACCGTGATCTTTGACACGGACGAGCATCCGAAATCCACCAGCGCAGAAGCCCTTGCCGGATTGCGCTCCGCTTTCAAGAAAGACGGCACAGTTACCGCAGGCAACGCATCCGGTATCAACGACGGTGCCGCCGCAATGGTTCTTGCAACAGCCGATGCTGCCGCCCGTGCTGGCCTGAAACCCAAGGCGCGCATCCTCGGCTATGCCCATGCAGGTGTGCGCCCCGAAGTAATGGGCATCGGCCCGATCCCCGCAGTCGAGATGCTGTTGAAACGGATCGGCCTGTCCGCCGATGATTTCGACGTCATCGAAAGCAACGAGGCTTTCGCAGCCCAAGCCTGCGCAGTAAGCCAAGGCTTGAACCTCGATCCGGCCAAAGTGAACCCGAACGGCGGCGCAATCGCACTTGGCCATCCGGTCGGCGCAACCGGAGTCATCTTAACGGTGAAGGCCCTCTACGAACTGGAACGTATCGGCAGGTCAAAAGCGTTGATCACCATGTGCATCGGCGGCGGGCAAGGCATCGCACTGGCGATCGAACGGATGTAACCTGCGAATTAATTTCGCAGGGAAAGGTTAAAGAAACGCAAACAAATCCCGGTGCGTGGCAGACGCGCACCGATACTCAAAAGGTTAACGCAAAACGTACATACGCATTGTGTACGCGTTGTGCACGGGCTGTATGCACGAAAAATACGCTTCAAAGCAGCCGTGTTAACCATTTTTCAGGTGTTCAAAAACCTTGAAGCCGCCGCCTCAAACTCCCGCGGTTTTTCCGCATGCAACCAATGTCCCGCCTCGTCGATAATCTCGAATTTAGCATTCGGGAAAAGTTCTAAAATCCGCGGATGATGCGCAGCTTGAACATAGTCTGAATTGCCCCCGCTTAACAACAAAACTTCCCCGTCAAAACTGTCACGGACATCGGGAAATCCGATGATTTCCTCCATCGCACTTCCCAACGCAAGCAGGTTCAATTTCCAACGCGCGCCACCTTCACCGAGCGTTAAGCTTTGCAACAAAAACGAGCGTAACGACGGATCTTCCACGCGCTCCTTAAGTTGCAAATCAGCGTCACTCCGGCGGTGAACAACACTCAGATCAACTGCTCGCATTGCTTCTATTTTATCCAGCTGGCTATGTGAGTAGGCCACCGGCGCGATGTCCGCAACCACCAATTTTCCCACCAGTTCCGGCCGCGTCAAAGCCAGTATCATCGCCGCCTTGCCGCCCATAGAATGGCCCAGAACATCGGCCTGCCCACCCAGCGATTCTATCAATGTCGCAAGGTCACCAGCCATATCGGCATAGCTGTTCGTTTCCGCCCAAAACGACGCGCCATGGTTCCGCATATCAACCGCAATCACCCGCCGTTGACCAGCAAACCGTTTGGCCAAAACACCCCAGTTTCGTGCGGTCCCGAACAGTCCGTGCACGATCAAAACTGGCGTGCCAGTATCTTCGCCATAACCCATAAAATTCAACATATCACTCATCGAAATTTCCCATATTCACCAAGCATAACGATATATGTTCAGCGCATCCTCCTCGCGAACTTCGCGCGGGTTATTAACCAATAATCTTTGCTGAACCATGGCGTCTTTCGCCATCTTATTACAGGCCTCTTCGGGTATTCCGACATCCCGTAAACGGCTCGGCAATCCAAGTCGGACGGACAGGTTGCTCAGGCGTTCAATAAACTCGGCGCAGACCGCTTGAACTCCTTGTTTTGCATCGATATCGGGAAAAACATGCGGGGCGAGCTTCGCGTATTCTGCTGCACATTTCGGCGCATTAAACCGCATAACTTGCGCAAGGATCAGTGCATTTGACAAGCCGTGCGGCACGTGAAAAATCCCACCAATCGGATACGCCAATGCATGCACTGCCGCTACCGGAGAGTTTGCAAAAGCCATCCCTGCCAGCATCGACCCCATCAACATTGCGCCGCGTGCTTCAAGGTCGCCCCCTCGCGCCACTGCTGTCTCGATATTCGCGCCCAATAAGTCCAGCGCCTGCACGGCCAGCATCCGCGACATCGGGTTGTTGTTGGCGTTACGCGACGTGTAAGCCTCGATCGCATGCACCATGGCATCGACCCCGGTAGCCGCAGTAATTTCCGGTGGCAAACCGACTATTAGTTCGGGGTCCAGGATGGCCACATCTGGCAGGATCAAAGGCGATGAGACTCCACGTTTCTCCTCCGCCCCGACGGTAATAATCGCAACTGGAGTCACCTCGGAACCCGTCCCCGAAGTCGTCGGCACCAACATCAAAGGCAAGCGCGGCCCCGTAGCGTTTCCAACACCCCAAGCCGCCTCCAAATCCTGCCCCGAACCCAGTAACAACGCCACAAGTTTAGCCACATCCATTGACGAGCCACCACCCAGCCCGAGAACCCCTGTTACAAGTTCTGAATGCCCGAAATCAACTGCGGCCATCAGAGTTTCGAGCGATGGATCGGCCTCAACCGCATCGAAGACCACCAGCCGCGTTCCCAGAGTTTTTTCTACACTTTCTGTGATCCCAAGCTTCCGCAGACCGTTGTCTGTAACCAACAGTACTCGCGCCCCAAGACGTTCGAATGAAGCCTGCTTCAACGCCCCGTTCGCAAACTGTATTTCGCTGCTCGTATTAAAAGAAAACGAATGCATAAAACCCTCCTGCCCATTGACTTTCAGAACATCACACCGATTCGTCCTGATCAACCTAATTCCCCGCCAAGACACTCACAATCACCCGAGTCGCCATAATTCTGCCGCATTTTGCACAATATTTTTCCGCATTGTGTTGATTTCAGGCGATAATTCTCGATAATTTTCCAAAAATAATAATTCGAATAACGAACACAGCAACGAAAACAGTGAGGATCGTGGGCGGCCTGACGAAAATCGCGGTGCTCAACCTGCTTCTCTTGGTGCGTTGAACGCGGCACATGCGAATGCGATGGCGCTTGAACATGCGGCCGAGAATTCTCGTGTGGGTATGATCGCAATATATAAGGCTGCAGTTGTGGCTTCGGCCGAAGCTGACGAAGCCGTTGACGAAGCGCAAGCCGCGCTAGATTTGTTTACGGCAAGTTGCGGCTAAATCGTAACTGCCAAACCCGAGGACGAGCTTTCATTGGAAGATTGCGCTGAGTTGCTGGCAGATAACTTGACCGATGCCGCTGCCGCAGCGACAGCGACAGCTCTTACGGAACTCGAAGATCGAGCTCTGGAATTGACCGCAAATAAAGCAACAGATGAAGAAGTAATTGATGCACTTTGGGACTTGTTGTCTCTAACGGATCTCCTCGATCTCGCACCCGTTATCGTGGAATAAGATCCGACATCAGCCCGATTATGTCACCGGATCTCCAGCGCCGCTTGCCCTACCCATAAAAACCACATAGACGCGGGGTAACGCAATATCAGCCGGAGAACCCCCCATGTCTGACGCAGGTTTCAAACCTAAAAAAGTCGTTCTCGCCTATTCGGGCGGTCTGGATACCTCGATCATCCTGAAATGGTTGCAGACCGAGTATGGGTGCGAAGTTGTCACCTTCACGGCCGACCTTGGTCAAGGTGAAGAGCTTGAACCAGCCCGCGCCAAAGCCGAATTGTTGGGCATCGCACCTAAAAACATCCACATCGAAGATGTTCGCGAAGAATTCGTCCGCGATTTCGTGTTCCCCATGTTCCGCGCAAATGCCGTTTACGAGGGGCTGTACTTACTGGGCACCTCCATCGCCCGCCCGCTGATTTCCAAGCGTCTGGTCGAAATTGCTGCTGAATGCGGTGCCGACGCGATCGCGCACGGCGCAACCGGTAAAGGCAACGACCAAGTACGTTTCGAGCTCAGCGCTTATGCCCTGAACCCCGACATAAAAGTCATCGCCCCTTGGCGTGAGTGGGATTTATCCAGCCGGACTAAACTGCTTGAATTTGCTGAACAGAACCAAATTCCGATTGCTAAAGACAAGCGTGGAGAGGCTCCATTCTCGGTCGATGCCAACCTGTTGCACACGTCGTCTGAGGGGAAAGTACTGGAAGATCCGGCAATCGAGGCACCGTCCTATGTGTATCAACGCACCGTTACCCCCGAGGATGCACCGAACACTCCTGAACACATCGAGATCACTTATGAACAGGGTGATCCGGTTGCGCTGAACGGAAATCTTCTGTCACCCGCCGAAATGCTTACTGCATTGAACGAGCTGGGCGGCAAGCACGGCATTGGTCGTCTTGATCTGGTCGAGGGCCGTTTCGTTGGGATGAAGTCGCGTGGCATCTACGAAACCCCGGGCGGGACAATCATGCTCGAGGCCCATCGCGGTATCGAATCAATCACGCTGGATCGCGGTGCAGCGCACCTAAAAGACGAAATCATGCCAAAATACGCCGAGCTGATTTACAACGGTTTCTGGTACTCGCCTGAGCGTGAAATGCTGCAAGCCTTGATCGATAACAGCCAGAAGCATGTCACCGGAACTGTGCGCCTGAAACTGTATAAAGGTGTCGTGCAAACGGTTGGTCGCTGGTCAGATCACTCGCTTTACTCCGAAGAGCATGTAACGTTCGAGGACGACGCAGGCGCATACGATCAAAAAGACGCTGCCGGTTTCATCAAAATCAATGCTTTGCGTTTAAAGCTGCTGGCCGCGCGAGACAAGCGGGTCAAGCAACCGCGCCTTGCAACGTCGCCAGATAACGGCTAGTATATTGAACAGGACTTGTGACCTCCGTCTCGGCCCTTTTTGTTTATCCAATTGCCAAAAACAGATTTCAAATGGCGCGTAACAAAAAAGACGCAAAGGTCGTCAAAATAGTCTTTCGTATCGTTGGCCTTACCATGCTAGTGATCGGTGGCGGGCTAACCTATTTTACCTATGATTTCATGGACGACGCCCTACCCGTACAAGGTCGGGTGATGTCAGTCGAAGTAAACAGCAGTGATGATGGCCTAACCTATCGCCCTACCATCCGCTTTGTGGATTTTCAGGGTCGCAAGCAAACCGGCATTACTTTCCGGTCCTCGTCAAACTACGATTTCCGCGTCGGCAGTAACGTTAACATTTTATACGACACACGCGACCCGCAAACGTTGCGCATGGACACATGGATCGCGACGTGGGGCATAGGCCTGATAATTTTGCTGGGCTCGATCGTACCATTCTTTATTTCAGGCGTAATTGGCCGTGCAACGTCAAGACCGAAATGATCGCGGCACGCGCAAAGCCCCGAGGAAGAAATGGTCGAGGTCCGTGGGCGCACCAAAGGTCTGATCGCGCGAGAAAGCCGCAGCGATCACCAGCGTGAGACCAGCTATACCCCAACCGTGAGGCGGCGCCGTTGATACTCGAAGCGAGTAAAATCGACTTTTACAACTTAAGTCCGATCCTTAAACTTAAGGCCCAGTCCGGACAGGAACATCTAGTTGCATCGAATGCCATAACAATTGCCCAAGGCCGTTATGAGCCCGCCGGATGGGTGCGCGGATTATGGGATGGCGATATCGCGATTGGCTTGATCGCCATGATTACCCCAAAAATCAAAAGCCCCAGCTTTGAAGAAGGCGACCATACCGATGCCGCTTATCTCTGGCGTTTGGTGATTGCGGATGAGCATCAAGGAAAAGGTTACGGAGCCCAAGCCGTTGCCATTGCTTTCCAGCAAACCCGCGTGTGGGGCTTGCCAAAATTGCAGACGTCCGTCGTGCGGGCGACAATTTCCCCCCTGCCGTTCTACGATCGGCAAGGGTTAATGCGAACCGGAAACATGCTGGATAAAGAAATCGAACTGTTGGCCGACGTTCCCGCCTAAAACACCTGATCCAACGCCGCCTCAAGGCTGGCAACCGTGCGATCAACATTGTGTAGCTTATCCAGCCCGAACAGTCCCAGACGGAATGTTTGGTATCCTTCTGGTTCATCACACATCAACGGCACGCCTGCGGCGATCTGCATGCCCAGTGCGGCGAATTTCTTACCATTCTGAACTCCGGGATCGCTAGTATAACTAACCACAACGCCCGGTGCCTCGAAACCAGTAGCTGCAACAGATTCAATTCCGCGCGCCTTCAGCATGGCGCGAACTTTGTCGCCCAGATCCTGCTGTTCTGCCATTACCTTGTCGAACCCGTATTCTGCCGTTTCCTGCATCGTATCGCGGAACGATTTCAGTGCATCTGTCGGCAAAGTCGCGTGGTAAGCATGACCACCACCCTCATAAGCCTCCATAATCTGTAACCACTTCTTGAGATCACAGGCAAAGCTGGAAGACGTGGTGTCGCCAATCCGCGCCCGCGCCTCTGCACTAAGCATAACCAACGCTGCCGCCGGAGAAGCGCTCCAGCCCTTTTGTGGGGCGGAAATCAACACATCGACACCAGTTGCCTTCATATCGACCCAGATCGTACCAGATGCGATACAATCCAGTACCATTAGGCCGCCAACTTCGTGCGCGGCATCAGCGAGTTGTTTGATATAGTCATCCGGCAAGATCATCCCCGAGGAAGTCTCCACATGTGGCGCGAAGACCACCGCCGGACGTTCCGCATGTATTTTGGCAACCGCTTCCTCGATCGGGAACGGCGCGAACGGGGCCGTAATAGAATTTCCGGCTTGACGAGCCTTAAGAACCGTATGTTCCGACGCGATCCCGCCCATCTCAAAAATCTGGGTCCAACGGTACGAAAACCATCCGTTACGGACAACCAACGCCTTCTGATCTGTGGCAAACTGACGGGCTACTGCCTCCATGCCATATGTCCCGCCACCGGGAACAACGATGACCGAAGCGGCGTTATAGACACCCTTTAACGTATCGGAAATATCCAGCATTACGCGCTGAAAACTGGCTGACATGTGGTTCAGGGAACGATCGGTGAACACCACCGAGAATTCCAGAAGGCCGTCTGGATCGACGTTTGGCAACAGTCCTGGCATTTTGATCTCCTTAAGATTTGGTGAACAGGTTTACACGGTTCTGTGGCAGGAGCCAGAGCGATTTTTCTGTAACATTGCCTCACCATAACGTTGTTTGCATGTGAGGGGTGCCCTGTGCATGTTGCAATCAAATTCGTTGAAAAGGATGTTTATGAAACTGTTAACAATACTGGCGCTGATATTCACCACGTTCAGCGGCATGGCCCAAGCCAAAAGCCTGCAAGTCGCGATTTTCGCCGGAGGCTGCTTTTGGTGCGTGGAATCCGATTTTGATCACATTGACGGGGTCGTCGGGACGGTTTCAGGCTATACGGGCGGGCATGTGGGCAATGCGACCTACAAACTGGTCGGAAAAGGCGATACCGGACATTACGAGGCAGTCAAGATTACTTTTGATGCGGATGTCGTTAGCTACGAAGAACTTCTTTACGTATTCTGGCGCACAGTAGATCCTACAGATGTTGGCGGGCAATTCTGTGATCGTGGCGATTCTTATCGCACAGCCATTTTCGCAACATCCAACGCGCAGGCAGCAACAGCCGAAGCCTCGAAGGCCGCGTTGGATGGGCGACTTGGCGCGCCAATTGTTACTCCAATCATTGCCGCCAGCGATTTCTGGGAAGCCGAAGCATATCACCAGAACTATTACAAACGCCACAAACTAAAGTACGGGTTTTATCGCAGCCGCTGCGGTCGCGACGCCCGTATTTCCCAGCTTTGGGGTGACGAAGCGATATACGCAAATAAGTAAACACTTCGAAAATTCGCCCTCATCTGTAGGGGATCTAGGGCGAATTATCCATTTGGTGCTGTGAACTGAACTAAAACCGCCAGCGCCGTTGCGCCAATTATCAATGACGCATTGACGTGAAACCCGACACAATCTTCGCAACGTGCCGCTACACTGATTGCAACATGGCTGCGCTTACATCCGCAATAGCAGGCCGCGGAGTAGCGCAATCAACGCAGCCGAATCTCCTGCAACAGACAGTCGTTTGATTCTCGCTGTCTCTCTGCTTACGAAACGCACGCTGGATTTCGAAACACCCAGCTCTTTGCTCAATAATTTTATTAGCGCTTTGTTAGCGGCACTATCGACAGGGGCCGCCGCAACGCGGGCCTTGATGGCCGGGCGGTCGCCTGCGTCAAGGACCTATCCCCTCCAAACGATCACGCCCCCCCCTCGGGGTCAGGCGGACGGTCAATAGCAAGCCGGCATCTGTGGCCTGCCAAGGCTGGCTCACATCAGGGCGGCAGCGTTGTTTCGGATGAGGATGCGTAGCACCATAATCCCCACGATCACCACTAACGGTGCAAGATCGAGCCCGCCCATCGACGGTAATACCTTGCGGATACGGTTATACATCGGCGCCATCAAACGGTTCATACCAAACCAAATTTGCCCAACGATTGGTTGACGGACATTCAATACCTGAAAGCTAATTAGCCAGCTCATAATGATATGCGCAATGACAAAGAACCACACGATGTCGAGCAGCAAGTTCAGAATTTGGAATATGGACAGCATGGTCAAACCTTCAAGATTGCATTCAGGGCGTTATTTAGTCATGCCATGCGAATTAGACAAGAGTTTATAGGGGATTACTCCCACTCCATCTGTTCATAAACCCGTCCTGCGTTCTTGGTTGCTAACTCCTCGAAGGTATCAAGATGCGCGTATGCGGATTGATCGACATAATATGCCCCGTTCAGGTCGCCTCCATTGTCTATATGCTCGCCAATTTTGCCGCGCAAGAATACGAGGTAATCGCGGGTATACCGACGCACCTGATCCATATTGGTCGGATGCCCGTGCCCCGGCACCACGTAAACCGCGCCAAGCTGTTCAAAAGCAGTCTCCCATGTTTCGATCCAGTCCAGAACGATCGTATCTTCGAAGACCGGCAGGAGGCGCTCGTGAAACGCCATATCCCCCGAGAACACCAGTTTTTGCTTAGGCAGCCAAACCTGCACATCTCCCGGTGAATGGGCAGGGCCAAGATGCAAAACTTCGATCCTGAAATCGCCCAGATCGATGATCCTAATTTCTCCGAAAGTTTCGGTAGGCAGAGCCACACGCGTGCCGTCAGCTTGTTCTTTATTGTAGCCCCGGCTTCTCAGAAGCATAAAATCCCCGTTTTCCACGGCCTCGTTATACGCATCTATATGCGCGAGGATCGGCACGCCCTGATCCGCCCAATACGAGTTCCCCAACATCGCATGCCCCTGCCCGTTTTCGTTAATAACAAGAACAACGGGTTGGTCGGTGATTTTTTTGACCTCCGCATGCAGCGCCTCGGCTAGAATATACGCAGCCCCTGCGTTAATCACTACTACACCTTCGCCAGTGACGATGAAATTCAGATTGTTGTTATGCCCTGTGTTTTCATACGTAGCGGGGCCCGTTGCCCCCGTCGTCGTCCAAACATTCGGAATAACCTCGACGGGTTTAGAATAAAGCGCACTATCGGGGTATTGATCGGCGATATTTTCGCTTGCCCATAGGGATGACGCAAACATAAGGATGCCTATCAGGGCAGCTAAACGCATGGGGTTTCTCCTGTATTCATGGCTTCAATACACATTACGCTATTTGAATATAAAATCAAGCGATGTGAGTACGAGACGTTAACTCTTGCCAATCCACAGGGCACTCCGAAACGAACGGAGGCCGCTATGCATCCCATCATCCGCATGTTGCACCAAATTTCGAAATATCGAGGAAAACCGCTGTCCCTAGGCGACACGCATATCTCAACATATTACTGCCTGCCGGTCGACCTCGATGCCTAGATGGAGCTGAATAACGGTCGCACATTAACACTCTATGACCTTGGGCGTATTCCTATGGTTCAAAGGCTCGGGTTTCTGGATGCGTTCAAAAAGAATAAGTGGCCGTTCACTGTCGCGGGTTCCAGCGTGCGATACAGCAAACGGGTCACCGTGTTAACAATCTGTAAATGCATACCAAAGTCGCCGGTAAAGATAACCGGCTCCTCTATTTCACACAAAGTATGTGGCATGACGGCGAGGCAACCTCGCCAGCGCTGTTCCACATCGCGGTCACCAACGGCAAAGGCATCGTTGCTCCCGATGAATTAACCGCATCTATGGGAATGCCGGACTGGAACCCGAAGTTGCCCGAGTGCGTACAAGCATGGATAGAGGCCGAAGGACAACGCGTCTGGCCGTCCGAAATCTAGACCGCGGCCCATTCATCTGTTTCACCTGCGATGTAAATCGCATCAATCACGCGCTGGTTCAATCTGGAGTTTTCAAGCGTAAATACCGGATTATCCCCTCCGCGCGCAACCCGCACAAAGTTTTCAACCTGCAAACAATACTGAGTGCTATTGGCGAACCGGAATTCTTGCACTTCGTTGTTTGAGCCGCGATGCAATCTGACTTTGGCGGTCCCGTAATCCCGAGGACTGAAAGGCGACGCAACCTCGATCCAGCCCCGTTCCCCGTGAAAAGCCATATGCTGACGCAATTCCATTTGGGTCGAACAATAGAAACTCATCTCAAAATCGCCAAAATCAGCGCGGATGCTGGCCCATATGTCAGTCCCGAACTCCATATCCCGCTTGATGCTGGCGGACACACGCAACGGCTCTAGACCCGTTGTGATGCGCGTTGTGACCAATGGGTAAACGCCGATGTCCGGTAAACCTCCGCCACCAAGCGCGACCTGATTTCGCATGTTGGCGGGGTCCATGTTGTAATAGGTGAACGCACCCTGCACTTGTCGTAATGGGCCAATCGCCCCATCAGCCATCAATTCGGTCACTTTGTGCCATTGGGGATGGTACGCCACCATAAAAGCTTCGCTTACCAACAACCCGCTTTGATCACGCGCCGCTATTAGCTCGTCGATCTCGGGTGCTTTAATCGCAATAGGCTTTTCACAAAGAACATGCTTTCCCGCGGCTACAGCCTTTAACGACCATTCGATATGCTGCGAGCTTGGAAGCGGAATATAGACCCCGTCGATCTGATCGCTTGACAGCAATTCGTCATACGATCCAAATGCCAGCGGCACCCCGAAACGATCTGCCAGCGCCCGCGCTGCACTTACATCCCTGCTGGCGATGCCCTGCACTATGCCGTTGTCAGAATCCAGTATCGCAGGAATAATCTGTTCCCGTCCGATTTTCGCAGTAGATAAAATTCCCCATCGAAACATTGTGCTTCTCCTTGATTAGATCCCATTGAACTTAAGTCTGAAACCATCGGGGGTCAAAACTTTCCCTTGCCTAAATGCGCCTCTGCACGTCATATGTGCCACAAAATAAAAAAGGGATAGGGAAATGACGCAATACGCATCGAAAAAAGGTATTTGGGGGTGGATGTCTTTCGACTGGGCCAGCCAGCCTTTCCATACTTTGTTGGTTACATTTATCTTTGCACCATACTTCACTTCATCAGTAATCGGCGACAGTCTGGCCGGACAAGAGGCTTGGGCGTTGATGTTAACCATCACCGGTATATTCATCGCCGTTCTGGCCCCGATGCTTGGGTCGATTGCAGATAACTCGGGCCCTCGCAAATCTTGGATATTGGTGTTTTCGGTGATGATCGTTGTTGGGTCTTTTGGCCTGTGGTGGGCCGTTCCCGGCATGTCCTCGATTACAATGATCCTTGCATACTTCGGCGTCGCGCTAATCGGCGTGGAATTCGCCGCTATCTTTATTAACGCAATGTTACCGGAACTCGGCCCGAAAGAGAGTCTAGGGCGGATATCCGGCTCCGGCTGGGCCTTCGGCTATTGGGGCGGTGTTCTGGCGTTGTTCATAATGCTTCTGTTACTGGCCGAAAACGACGAAGGCGTAACGCTGTTGGGAACTGCGCCCATGTTCGGTCTGGACGCCGAAATGCGCGAGGGCACCCGTTCAGTCGGACCACTGTCGGCAATCTGGTATGTAGTATTCATCATACCGTTCTTCCTGTGGACACCGGACGTTAAGAAAAAACCACGGAAATCGGGGGTTGTCTCCAAAGGGTTAAAAGACCTGATCGTCACATTGAAATCGTTACCTAGCCAGAAAAGCCTAAGCGCGTATCTGCTGTCGTCGATGTTCTATCGCGATGCTTTGAACGGGCTCTTCGCATTCGGCGGCATCTACGCGTCTGGCGTGTTGGGATGGTCGATAACCCAGATCGGCGTATTCGGAATCGTCGCCGCCATTACCGGCGCGATCTTTGCTTGGGTGGGTGGGCATGCCGACAAAAAATTCGGTCCAAAGCCGGTAATCGTCTTCAGTGCGGTGGCGCTGATTTTTGTGGTTTCAGCTATCGCGACCACATCGCGTGAAATGCTGTTTTTCCAGCCAATCGCCGAGGGGTCGTCGGCCCCTGACATCCTGTTCTACATCTGTGGCGCGGTGATCGGCGGCGCAGGCGGAGCCATTCAAGCGGCATCCCGCACAATGCTGATCCGTCAAGCCAACCCGGCGCGCATGACCGAGGCCTTCGGGCTCTACGCCTTATCCGGCAAAGCTACGGCCTTCCTTGCACCTGCTACGATCCTGATGGCGACCAGCATTACCGACAGCCAACGATTGGGAATGACGCCGCTGATTGGCTTGTTCGTTATCGGCTTGGTCCTGTTGATCTGGGTAAAACCGGAGGGCGCGAACGCTGAGTAAATGCGGACTGTCTTCAAAGTAATTATTACATCAGGACTTGTGAGGCCTGCGTGATGATACGGATCGTCATTATTTTGCTGCTTTTGCCAGTGCTAGCCAGCGCGCAATCGTTAACCCCCGCGGGTCGTGTCGTAATACGCACCGATATACAGGGAGTCGGCGGGCTTTCCGGTATCGAGGTTTTCACAGATAGCAGCTTTTTGGCCGTCAGTGATCAGGGAAGTTTTGTTGAAGGTGAGATAACGCGGATTAACGGAATTATTCGCGGCGTCACACTGACCTCCCTGCGTCCGATTGTAGACAGTAAGGGGGATTCGCTTACCAGTTATCATACCAATGCCGAGGCGATAGCAATCGGGCCGAATGGCGACATTTATATCGCCTTCGAGGGCAATCACCGGATCATGCGTCATGCTGATTTGATTGGCCCCTCTGAATTCCTGCCCAAACACCCTGACTTTCGCATATTGCAAAACAATTCAGGCCTCGAAGCTTTGGCGATTAATGTAGACGGAAAGTTGTTAACAATTCCTGAACGTTCGGTCCGCGAAGATCTTCCGTTTCCAGTTTACTTGTATGACGGAAGTGAATGGACACAACCTACTGCTATTTCAAAAAATGGGGCGTTTCTGGTTACCGGAGCGGATTTTGGTCCGAACGGCCGGTTATATGTTCTGGAACGCGCCTTAGGTGTACCAGTCGGATTCGCAATGCGTATCCGCAGGTTCGCACTTGTTAATGACAGGTTAACAAACGAGGAGACCTTGCTGGTCAACCGCTTCAATATTCTCGAAAATATGGAGGGGATATCCGTGTGGGTCGACAGCAGCGGGCAGACCCGACTGACGCTGGTGTCGGACAATAACTTTAACCGCCTGCTACCGACCATTATTTCTGAATATTTGGTTAACGACTAGGCGTTCCAATTTTGCAATATTTCCCAAGCCTCATCCGCAGTCTCGACAAAGCGGAATAGTTTCAAGTCGTCCGCACCGATCGTTCCAGCCTCTGCCAGCGCGTCCCAGTTGATGACCTTGCGCCAGAATTCCTGCCCGAATAGCAGGATCGGCATCGGCTCCATTCGGCCCGTCTGAATCAAGGTTAACGCCTCGAACAACTCGTCCATAGTGCCGAAACCGCCGGGGAAAACGGCGATGGCTTTGGCGCGCATCAAGAAGTGCATTTTACGGATCGCGAAATAATGAAAATTGAAACAAAGATCCGGCGTTGCGTATTCATTAGGCGATTGCTCGTGCGGTAGAACGATATTCAGGCTGATCGACTCGCCACCCACTTCCGCTGCACCACGGTTGCCCGCCTCCATCACGCCCGGACCGCCGCCTGTGCAAACGACATATTCTTTGTGCCCTTTCGACATGCTCGCTTTGGTGCAAATGGACGCAAATTTTCGGGCTTCGGTGTAATACTTCGACAGATCGGCAAGCGTCTGCGTGCGGGCAGCGCCCTTATTCGCAGGATCAGGAATACGCGCCCCGCCAAACAACACGACCGTGCTTTCGATACCTTTTTCCGCAAGCGCCAGTTCCGGTTTTAGCAGTTCTAACTGCAACCGCATCGGGCGAAGTTCATCACGACACAGAAAATCGGGGTCGTTAAAGGCTAACCGATACGTTGGCGAGCGTGTTTGCGGGGTATCAGGTACATCGCCACAGGCCTCCAGATCTTCACGGGCATCGGGGAATCGGGTTTGTTTGCGGCTTGAATCGTTCATGCTTCAAATCCTCTCGGTCATTTGTGACATATTGCACATGTTTTGTTTCCGAATTATAGGCATGAACTGAACAAGACCAGTCACATTACGGGGAACAACATGTCGAACGCACAGCTAGAAACCACTATCGAAGCCGCTTGGGAAGCACGCGATACCATCAGCCCCGCAACTACGGGTGAGGTGCGCGAAGCCATCGCGGATACCTTGAACGCACTAGACAGCGGCAAGCTGCGTGTGGCCGAGCCGCGCGAAAATGGTGAATGGCACGTTAACCAATGGGCCAAAAAGGCCGTACTATTGTCGTTCCGCCTTAACGATATGGCAATGATCGAGGGCAGCAACGGCAATGCGAGCTGGTGGGACAAAGTTCCCAGCAAATGGGATGGCTGGGGTGAAAACCAGTGGAAAGCTGCCGGTTTCCGCGCTGTTCCAGGCTCCATCGTGCGGCGTTCTGCCTATATCGCGCCCGGCGTGGTGTTGATGCCCTCGTTCGTGAATATCGGAGCTTATGTTGGTGAAGGCTCCATGGTCGATGGCTGGGCGACGGTTGGTTCCTGTGCGCAAATTGGTAAGCATGTGCACCTGTCCGGTGGTGTTGGCATTGGCGGCGTGTTGGAGCCAATGCAGGCTGGTCCAACGATAATCGAGGACAACTGCTTTATCGGGGCGCGTTCCGAAGTTGTCGAGGGTTGTATCGTCCGTGAAGGTTCGGTTCTGGGTATGGGTGTTTTCATCGGCCAGTCCACCAAAATCGTTGACCGCGAAACCGGAGAAATCATGTATGGCGAAGTGCCACCGTATTCGGTGGTTGTAGCCGGTTCCATGCCCTCCAAGAACGGAGTTAACCTTTACTGCGCCGTAATCGTGAAACGTGTTGACGAACGTACGCGTTCGAAAACCTCTATCAACGATTTGCTCCGTGACTGACGCGCCCAAAAAAAAGCGCCCGCAGCAAGTTTTTACACTGTTGGTCGAGGTAGGTCGCGCCGATAACGACGGGCTGCCCAAGGGCAGTTCCGGCGCGGCGTTGATGTGCTATGCCTCTGGCGTAGACGAGGCCGAAGCGGTGCGCGAGACCGTGGCAATCCTGAAACAGGCAGACATGGCACCCTTGGATGTATCAGGTTATGGCACGTTGAAAGAGCGTCTTTCCGAGGGGCACGACATTTCCGGCGAGGAAAAAGGATTGATGCAGCAAGCGCTGGACGAAAATTCGGTCGTCGTTGCGCAAATGACGCCGTTTTTTGATAAGGGATAATCGCATAACCATATGACTCCGGTCAATTGTGCTAAAGTATCGCGCTGCTATACTGCTGGCAGCAGAAACCTGATTGAAGAATGGTTATGTAGAAATCTATCCTTGTTCCTATTGATCTGGCCCACCGCGAAGTCGGTTCGGCAATGATTTAACGTCGGTCGCGCTGTCGGATGACGGTGCGGAAATCTTCCTGTTACATGTAATCGGTGATATTCCCACATACGCACAATCCTATTTGCCAGAGGGGCAATTACAAGCAAACCTTGGAGAAACCAAAGAAGTTCTGAAGTCCATGGTAGCTGCGCTGAATGTAAAGACCAAAACCGTGGTGCGCTATGGCAGCCCTAGTCCGGTTATCCTGGACGAGGCTAATGAACGAGACGTTGACTTGATCATCATCGCCTCACATCACCCCGGCATTAGGGATTATCTGATCGGGTCCACTGCCTCGCGGGTCGTGCTGCATGCGGATTGCTCGATTTTAATCACGTTATAGGTGGATTTTTCTTGATAAAATATCGGTAAATCGTAAGTTTGCCCATGGAAAATAAAACGCAAAAACGCAAAATCGTATCTTCTCACCACTTGGCAACAAGCGGTGGGTGGCAATTGTCGGAGTTCGAGTTCGGCCTGATCGTCGCTTACAACGGCTTTAGCCGCTGGATTAACCGCTGCATGGCGGCGTCAGGTTATCCCACGTTGGGATCACTGGAGAACATGGTGTTGCACAACATTAACCATCGAGAGCGCAGTAAACGCCTGTCTGATGTATGTTTTATGTTAAATATCGAAGACACCCACACCGTTAACTATGCGATTAAAAAGCTGGTAAAGGCGGGGCTAATTGTCGGTGAGAAGACTGGCAAGGAGATGCTGTATTCCACCACCACGGAGGGGGTCGATCTGTGCAACGCCTATCGCGACACGCGCGAGCAATGCCTGGTCGAAAGCCTAAGCGCTGATGGTGATGAGCTGAGCCAGATCGCCGCAACGTTACGAACGCTTTCAGGGATTTACGATCAAGCGGCACGGGCCGCGTCTTCGTTGTGAAACCGCATTTTGTCTTGAGCCTGTTTTCAACTGATGCGGCATAGCTGGATCAACATTGAAAGGAAAGACTAATGGATACATTAGGCACTACAATCGAAAACATGCTGAATCTCGAGGACCGCAAGGTATTGGCAGCGTTTGACGAGAAAAACATCGTAGGGCAACTGGGAAGTCTGTTTCACGGAAAGGACGCCTAGCTGATAAGCTTGACACTGGTCATGGGTTTGCGTTCGCCGTCACCGGTTTTTATGCTGCCTAGAAGTTCTCGACCGTCGACTAATTGACGTCTATCGTCCGTTGGGGCAGTTTGGCATGGCCCGGGCTATTCGCAACTTCTATATTCAAGCTGCGGTCATGGATGCGGATGAAAACCAACCGCACTATGCGTGAAGTCAAGCGGTTGGAATTACAGATCGCATTGATGCAGCGAAACGCCTGATGTTGGCGCGGGTAAATTAATGCCCGCTGCCCATTTGTCCAACGTTCACGTCATAATCCACGGCTACGCGGTAATCCGGATCGTCGTCCATATCCACCATCAACTGGCCTGCGTTGGTTAACAAACGGTGACAATCTTGCGTTAGGTGCCGGAGGCGCAGGCGTTTTCCGGCAGCTTTGTATTTTGCAGCAACATCCTCAATGGCTTGCAGCGCACTATGGTCAACAATGCGGGAGTCCATAAAGTCGAGGATCACAACTTCCGGGTCAGTTTCCGGCTCAAAGTGTTCGACAAAACTTGTCGCCGAGCCAAAGAATAGAGGTCCCGCGATTTCGTAAACCAGCGCACCTTTTTCGGATTCTGACAGACGGGCGACAATCTGAATACGAGCCGCCGCGTTCCACGCATAGACCAGCGCCGAGACTATTACACCGACAACAACAGCAGTAGCCAGGTCCTCGGCCACGGTCACGGCGGTCACCAAAAGGATCACCAGCGCGTCGGACTTTGGCACACGGCGCAAAACCCCAATGCTCTGCCATGCAAACGTGCCTATCACGACCATGAACATAACGCCAACGAGGGCTGCAAGGGGGATCATCTCGATTATTTTGCTGCCAACCAGAATGAATGCCAGAAGGAACAGCGCCGCCGCAATTCCCGACAGGCGCGTGCGGCCACCGGATTTTACGTTTATCATCGACTGTCCGATCATCGCACAACCGCCCATGCCACCGAAGAAACCGGTAACGACGTTGGCAGCCCCCTGCGCAACACATTCCTGCGATGCACCACCGCGTTTACCCGTGATCGAGCCCACAAGATTCAACGTCAGCAGACTTTCGATCAGACCAATGGCGGCCAAAATGATGGCGTAGGGCAGAATGATGTAAAGCGTTTCAAGCGTAAAAGGAACCTGTGGAACACCAAAGATCGGCAAGCCACCCTCTAGCGCAGCAAGGTCTCCAACGCGCGGAACGGGCAGGTCAAATGCAATCACCAAGCCAGCTATGATGCCTATGGCGGCCAGCGGGGCCGGTATGATTTTTGTGACCTTGGGGGTGAAGTATACAAGCGCCATGGTGCCGCCAACCAATGCCAACGTTAACCACATCGTCATGCCGGACATCCACGTGTGGCCACCAGCGGCATCAGGAACTTTGAACTGCTCCATCTGGGCAAGGAAAATTACTATTGCCAATCCGTTAACGAAGCCCAGCATCACCGGGTGCGGAACCATCCGAATGAATTTACCAAGCTTGAACACGCCAGCCATGACTTGAATGATGCCCATCAAAACGACCGTTGCAAACAGGTATTGAACGCCGTGGTCGGCAACCAAAGCCACCATCACCACTGCCAATGCACCCGTCGCTCCCGAGATCATAGCCGGGCGCCCCCCAAAAACAGCCGTGATCAGGCCAACCATGAAAGCCGCATACAAACCAACAAGCGGGTCCACGCCCGCAACAAAAGCAAATGCGACGGCCTCGGGGACCAGCGCCAGTGCCACTGTCAGTCCGGACAGGATCTCAGTGCGGATTTGAGCGACACCGAGTTTGGTAATTTGGGCGGACGCCTCGGCAAAACGCAGGCGCTTGGCGAAATCGGCGAGAGTAGTTGGTCGGGACAAATCAGTATCCTGTTCGTTAGTACTGGCTTATTTCTTTTTGGGCTTCTTCGGCTTTTTGCGTTGAGCCGCAGGTCCGCCGGGCTTCCCTTCAAAAGATCTCTTCGGGCCTTTACCGCGATGTGGCGGCTTTGGCTTACGGGATTTATAGGGCTTCTTGCCGTCAGAATCCTGTGCGCGGGCTTCGGCGATCATCTGCGGAACGCCATCCAGTTTCGTGACGGTCATGGTTTTTTCCAGCTTCATCGACGGGCTGATAGCCTCGACAAAACGGTTAGCACCACCGGAGGCAACCTCGATATATGTCACGGACGGCAGGACTTTGATCGCACCAATTTCGTGTTTCTTAAGCTTGCCGTGCTTGACCAGCATAGGCAACATCCAGCGCGCCTCGGCTTTTTGCTTGAAACCGATGGAAATAGAGAACCATACACTGTCGCCGAAACCTTTACGGTTATGCTGCGGTTTTTCATCCCGCTCAGACGCGGGGCGCAATTCTTCGGGGGCCGAACGACCCGCTCGATACATCCGCACCAACGCACCCGCGATTTGTTCGGGGTTGTGCAAGGCCAGAAGGTCCTTAGCGAATTCTGCTTCTGCTTCGTTCAACGGATCGCTGAGGGCCGGATCCGACAAGAACCGCTCGTTATCGCGCTTGATAACCTGCTCCGCTGACGGTGGGCTATCCCAGTTTGCATCAACATTCGCATTTTTTAACAAGCGTTCGGTGCGGTTACGGGCACGGAACGGCACGATCAGAACGCTGACGCCTTTACGGCCCGCACGGCCCGTCCGGCCACTGCGGTGCAATAGAGATTCTTTGTTCTTGGGTAAATCGGCGTGGATAACCAGCTCTAGATTTGGCAAATCAATCCCGCGCGCAGCAACGTCAGTCGCAATACAAACTCGTGCACGACCGTCGCGCATGGCTTGCAGGGCATGGGTGCGCTCGTTCTGGCTAAGTTCACCAGACAAAGCCACTACCGAGAAACCGCGGTTATTGAAACGGGCGGTCATATGGTTAACGGTCGCTCGCGTGTTGCAGAATACGATGGCATTCTTAGCCTCGTAGAAGCGCAAAACGTTAATGATCGCGTTTTCCGTGTCGCTCGGCTGAACGACCAAGCCGCGATATTCAATGTCGGAATGCTGCTTTTGTTCAGACGCAACCGCAACCCGCACCGCATCGCGTTGATAACGAGACGCAAGATTGGCAATAGAACGT
The DNA here is from genome assembly GCA_029938175.1 of Paracoccaceae bacterium. GTDB lineage: Bacteria > Pseudomonadota > Alphaproteobacteria > Rhodobacterales > Rhodobacteraceae > NORP23. Next base: position 34,401 of record JAPYON010000010.1, read on the forward strand.
GGAACAGTGGCCGAAAACATCAATGTGCGGCGATCATCCGGCGAGGCGCCAAGAATGAATTCCAGCTCATCGCGAAACCCCAGATCGAGCATCTCGTCCGCTTCGTCCAGGATCACAGCGCGGATCGCCTCAAGGTTCAAGGAACCGCGTTCAATATGGTCGCGCAAACGACCAGGTGTGCCGACAACAATATGCGCCCCACCCTGAAGTGCGCGACGTTCGGTGCGCATATCCATGCCACCAACGCAAGATGCAATCGATGCAGCTGCTTCGCGGTACAGCCATTCCAGTTCGCGTTTAACCTGCAAGGCCAACTCACGGGTCGGGGCAATCACCAGCGCTGCCGGGGCAACCGCATAGCCAAGCTTATCCTTGCCGCGTAACAACGTCGGGGCAATGGCCAATCCAAAAGCAACGGTTTTACCTGAACCGGTTTGCGCTGAAACCAGTGCATCTGCGCCGTCAAGGTCAGGATCCAACATTGCTATCTGCACTGGGGTCAGAGCTTCATAACCCCGTTTATTCAATGCTTGCGCCAGCGTCGGTACGACACCTTTAAAATCTGTCATGTCTTTTCTCTCGGAATACGTGTCTCGGGCGCGGAATCATCAGACGCGCAGCGAAACAATTTGTGTTGGCTGCCTTCTACTGCCTACCTTTACGTTTGTATAGGGGGGTAAAACCTTGACACATTGCCCTACTGACCCGAAATACCACCCATAACAAAAGGAGCCATAATGTCCGACCCCCGCCCAGAAGTATTAGATTTCCTACTAACCCGCCGTTCGCGCCCCGCTAAAACGCTTGCGCTGCCGATCCCTACCCGCGACGAACTGGCCCCAATCTTGACTGCAGCTGCCCGCACGCCGGATCACGGCAAGTTAGAACCATGGCGGTTCATCGTTCTCGAAGGTGCCGCCCTGCAGCGCTTAGCCGAGTACGCTGTCAAACGCGGTCCGCAACTGGGCGTCGAAGGTGCTAAACTGGAAAAGGCGCGCCGCCAATTCGCGGACGCGGGCATGGTCGTTGCTGTTGTGTCTTCGCCCGTCACCTCACCCAAAGTTCCGGAAATTGAACAGGTTCTATCTTCAGGGGCCGTATGCCTGTCGATGCTGAATGCCGCGCTGGCCAGCGGATGGGGAGCAAACTGGCTGACAGGCTGGATGGCGACCGACCGCGCGTTCTTGCGACATGGGCTCTCGCTGGCGAAATCCGAATTTGTCGCCGGGTTCATCCACATCGGTACAGAACGGATAACCCCGCCAGAACGCCCACGGCCGGACGTTGAGGCAATGACAACTTGGGTCTCTGAATGAATTTCATCGATGATTTTCAGCTAGCCATCGGCCAACTAACCGACCAAAAGTTCCGCCGAGTATTCTGGCGTTCGATCGGCCTGACATTCGGTATTTTAACCGCAACTTTCTTTACCTTTGCAACCCTGATCGGTTGGCTAATACCTGACACCATAACCTTGCCGTTTCTTGGCGAGGTCGCCAGCATGGGGGCAATCATGTCAGTCGGCGCACTAATCGCCATGTTCTTGCTATCTGCAATTCTGATGTGCCCGGTGGCATCACTAGTAATCGGGTTTTTCATCGAGGACATCGCAGACGCGGTCGAGGAAAAACACTACCCCGATTTGCCACCCGTCACCAAAATTCCCTCCACCGAAGTCCTGATAGACGCCACGAAATTCATGGGTGTATTGATTTTGGCAACCTGCTGGCACTGATAATCTACTTCGCATCAACACTACTTGCGCCGATGATTTTCTGGGTTGTTAACGGATTTTTGTTGGGGCGAAAATATTTTCAACTCGTTGCAGCCCGCCGTGTCGGCATGGAAGCCGCCAACAGACTGCGAAAAAAAACACTTTATGGAAATTTGGTTCTCTGGAATCCTGATGGCAATCCCGCTGTCGATTCCGATCGTAAACCTCGTGGTTCCTCTGCTTGGCGTGGCTGTTTTTACCCACCAATTCCACCGGATTTCGACACGTAAATAGACGCATTACAATCCCCCGAAAAAACCGCTTGTGGAATCCCATTGTGAAAGGCTAAACACCTCCTCGGAGACGTGGCCGAGTGGTCGAAGGCGCTCCCCTGCTAAGGGAGTAACGGGGTAACTCGTTCGAGGGTTCGAATCCCTTCGTCTCCGCCAGAGACCCACATATTGCTAAATAATAACAGCCACTTATGTGGATCACCGCATCTGGAGGGATTGCTGCACTCAGGCAATCCTCGTACCCCTTTGCAGGAGAAAGTAGAACGTCCTGTACGAATTCTCGTACAAAACCCGTACAGGACGCTCTACTTTCGTCCAAAATATTTATTTCCATATTCGCTCACCCCCCCCTTGCGTAACCGGACGTCACCTCCTAACACTCAACGCCGAGCGCTACTAAAAATAGAAGCCGCTTTCCTGTGAACTAAAGAACAAGGTCTTTCTAAATGGCGTATGCGACACTTAATTTTGAACACCCTATTACTGGGGCATTAAAAACAGCGCCCGTTGGCTTTTCTTGGACAACGCTTTTGTTTGGATTTATTCCAGCGCTACTACGAGGGCATTGGGTATGGGCGGTTTTTATGGCTGTACTTGCATTCAGTACATTTGGTTTTTCAAGTTTTGTATTCTCATTTATTTACAATAAGTTTTATATAAAATACTTGACCGGAGCTGGCTACAAAGTAACATATTCATCGCAAGATCCTAAGTTTATCGCTTCAAAGTTAAAACTATCACTGCCAATGGCCCAGAAATAAAATGAGTGATGAAGTCAACCCAGTAGAAAATGACTTAGCGGCAGGAACAGACGTAAAAAATGGAATGAGGAAGTGCCAATTTTGCAAAGAGCAGATAATTGAAGACGCTATAAAATGTAAGCATTGCGGAAGCGTTCTTGTACCTATTGGCGATAACTTTCATTCAGCTAATGTAAATGCATCTGGTGGCGGTATAAATCAGTCCGTTCAAATTGTTTCGCCGCCTACTCCACAAAAAAGCGATTATGTAATTCATCCTACTGCAAACTATAATAGCATGCTTGGACATGGTTGGGCTGGACTGGTTATTGCGTTTATTCTTCTTTCTATCATTGGTAGCTATGGGGACGAGGATGCAATTGGTATTGCTGTTCTTGGGGCGGCAATAGTAATTCCATGGATGATTTGGCTCATTAACAAACCATATGCGAACAAAGTTCTTCCTGCGATCACAATAATAATGGTTACATTTGGTTTAATTGTTTCGTTTCAAATGTAGTGCTGCGGGTACTGTGAATGCGAAATTGGATGTTCTCAGACGGTATCGCCTGTAAGGTCCGGTTGCTCGAGAGACATCCTGTATGTTGATTATAGTTTTTCTCTTTCTCGTACAAAACCCGTACAGGACGTTCTGCTTTCGTCCAACATCGTAGAATTAATAATATATAAATCGCAAAACCTCTCTGGATGGTTTTTGTTGCCCATGACACTTTTGTTTTCTTCACTATTCACCTCTGATAGAGTTGAATTTGAAACAGTGGTAATAGTCTCCGTTGGTTCGATGTTATTTTCGGTACTATCTCTAACCCTCGTAGGGTTTGCCGTTGAGTGGGTGAAGCATGGGAAGTAAACAGAACAACTAATAGCTACCCACAGAAGGTATTTCCGAAGCGACAAAGTATGAGGACCGTTTTCTCAACCCGGGACACGTGTCTATATGTCCAAAAACAGAAGAACGCTTTCCAGTCCAGACGTTAGGGCCATAGCCACGCATACGGAAAACGAGATGCGAATACCGTTTTTTGCTAAGAAAACCAACAATGAAGGCTTGGGCTTTTATTACTTGGGCGATCTCACAGCACTCACCGATAAATTCGAAGATACAACGATGGCGGAACTTCAGTATCTGTCGTGAAAATGGGAGCTTAATGGAAATGTCCCGCGAGTAACTGCATATCTACATATACACGTGCGCTTTGAGCAATGGTTGTCCAAGCCGACACCGGGTAGCTATCCAACAAAGAATTGGCAAGCTGCCGTTCGGCCCGCGTTAACGTGTCAAACTTTGCCTGAAGTTTTTCCGCGATGATGGCTTCAGGAGCCGTCAATCTTATTCCCTCTGATCTTTATATAAATTTGGGGCTGACCCAGATAACTAGTTCAAATACATTCTAACCCATTGTCTTAACT
>JAPYON010000011.1 GCA_029938175.1 Paracoccaceae bacterium
GGCCTGCACTGGGTAAAGAACATGATCTAGATCTCGTGATCTGTATCGCTGCGGCCCAGCGTCGTGGTCTTCTGGACAAAAACGAAGCTGACCGTCAAGGCAAAGACGCCGATAACCTCGCCGAGGGCTTCCGGATTTCCGGCCTCGGCCAGTTGATCGAGATGGGCATTCAAGCCGATCGCACGATTACATTTGGAGACTAGGGGAATATCATGAGTGAAGTTAAAAAATTCCTCTATGTGAATCGCAAAGCGCCTTATGGCACGATTTACGCGCAGGAAAGTCTGGAAGTTGTGCTGATTGGCGCGGCTTTTGATCAAGACGTCTCTTTGGCGTTTCTCGATGACGGCGTGTTCCAATTGACAAAAGGTCAGGACACAAAGGAAATTGGCCTTAAGAATTTCTCGGCGACATACCGTGCGCTGGGCGATTACGAGGTGACCAAGCTTTACGTTGAGAAGGAATCTCTTGAAGAGCGCGGACTGAGTTTGGATGACCTACAAAATATCGAATACGAGGACGAAGACGACGATTACGCTGAAAAACCGTCGATCCGTTTGGTTTCTCGCGCTGAAATGGCCGAAGTTATGGCCGATCAAGACGTCGTTCTGAGCTTTTAGGGGGTACCATGGGAACTTTACACACAGTTAACAAATCGCCTTTCCAGAACCAGACATTGCTTAGCTGTCTGGCGCATGCCAAAGCCGGCGACGCAGTTCTGATGATCGAGGATGGCGTTTACGGCGGCACCACGGGAACGGCTGTAAGTGACGCGCTATCTAAAACGGATTCTGATGTGTCCCTTTATGTATTGGGCGCTGACCTTGCGGCACGCGGCATCGACGCTGGCCGAGTGGCCGAGGGCGTGACATCGGTGGACTACGAGGGCTTCGTAGATCTCGCTGCGACCCACGACCGCGTTCAAAACTGGCTTTAACTAACTAATCATCCCGGGACACCGGGGAGTACAAACAACATAAAGGAATATAAAAATGGCATATGACGTAAACGGCGCTACCATCGAACATGACGAAGAAGGCTACATCACTAACCTAAGTGAATGGTCCAAGGAATTGGCTGACGTGATCGCTACTGCTGAAGCAGTAGACATGGGCGAAGAGCATTGGGCCGTTGTGAACTTCCTTCGTGATTACTACGAAGAATACCAGATCGCTCCTGCGGTTCGTGTTTTGATCAAATCGATCAAAAAATCCATGGGACCTGAAGTTGGCAACAATAAGTACATGTATGAGCTGTTCCCTTACGGCCCAGCGAAACAAGCTTGTAAGATTGCCGGCCTACCTAAGCCAACTGGCTGCGTATAATCTACGCTTAACACCCTGAATAATAATAATAATATCAGGGTCACTATCATTGGTTTGGCTCCGACACCGTCGGAGCCGGGCCGCCCAATGGGAGGAATAGACGTGACTGCCACGCTGTTTGCAATATTGTATTATGTCGCTACTTTGCTGCTCGTTGTTGGGGTGGCGATGAAGATGCGCCGTTATGCAAAAGCTCCTGCACCTTTAAAAATTCCAACAATGCCAGCACCCCGTACAATGAAGGGCGTCTATTTCCGCATGTTCCGCGAGGTTGTGGTGTTCGAAAGTCTGTTCAAATCCAACAAGTGGATATGGCTGTTCGGCTACCTCTTTCACTTCGGCATGCTGGTCGTTGTTCTGCGTCACTTCCGTTATGTTACATATGACATTTGGTGGTGGTTAGAGTTGATCCAGCCGTTTGGCATTTACGCCAGCTATCTGATGGTAATCGGCCTGATGGGTTTGCTCGTCCGCCGGATTGTTGTGGAGCGTATTCGCTACATCTCCAGCCCGTCCGATTATCTAATGCTGATCTTGTTGATCGCAATCGCCGCTACGGGCATGGGCATGACCTTTGTTCAACCAGTTGATATTGTCGCGGTGAAAGGCTTCTTCCTTGGACTGCTGCGGCTCCAGATCAATCCGCTGCCGAGCAGCCCAATGTTGCTGATCCATTTGGCACTGGTTGCGCTGCTGATGATTATCTTCCCGATTTCGAAGCTGATGCACGGCCCAGGCATTTTCTTTAGCCCGACCCGCAACCAGATCGACAACTCGCGTGAAAAACGCCACATCGCCCCTTGGGCGAAAAAGCTAGAAGAATAAGGAGGGCGATCACATGGCAAAGCTAGACATGAACGCTGAAGGCGGCCCCAAGTTTATGGCCGACCCCTTCACGATCCCCGACATTAAATGCGGCGCTATGGAAGATCTTGACTCTTACATGGCTCACCCGAAGCACAACACCGATCTCGGGTTTCCGGGAGAGCTGATCGATAATTGGCAAGAAGTCGCAATTGCGAAAATTGGTGAGCTGGCCGAGAAGAACCGCGCTTTTCAGGTATACCTTGATAGCTGTGTGAAATGCGGTGCTTGCACAGACAAATGCCACTATTTCCTCGGCACGGGTGACCCCAAGAACATGCCGGTTGCACGCCAAGATTTGCTACGCTCAGTTTATCGCCGTTACTACACGTTTGCGGGCAAGTATTTCCCGAAACTGGTTGGCGCACGTGACCTGACTCGCGAAGTTTTGGACGAGTGGTATAACTACTATCACCAGTGCTCACAGTGCCGCCGTTGTTCGGTTTTCTGCCCGTACGGCATTGATACCGCTGAAATTTCTATGGCCGCACGCGATATCATGAATGCCGTTGGCAAGGGCCAAAAGTATTGTAACGAGATCATCGCCAAGGCGCAGGATGTTGGTAACAACCTCGGCCTAAATCCCAAGGCGCTTCGTGCGACGCTTGAGGATCTTGAAGAAGATCTTGAAGAAGAAACTGGCCTTTCTGTTCGCATTCCTCTGGACGAAAAAGGCGCCGACATTCTGTTGATCACCCCGTCCGCCGACTTTTTCGCGGACCCACATATCGACGGCCTATTAGGCTATGCCAAAGTGTTCCACGAAGCGGGCGTTAGCTGGACGGTAAGTTCCTATGCTTCCGAGGCGGCCAACTTTGGTATGTTCATCGGGTCTTACGAAAACATGCGCACACTTAGCTTGCGTATCCGTCAGGCCGCCATCGACCTTGGCGTAAAGCGGATCGTTTTCGGTGAATGTGGCCACGCTTGGCGGGTTGCATATAGCTTTCTTAATACGCTGGCCGGACCGTTTGATTTCCTCGATCAGGATTATCCTATTCCGCAGCACATCATGGAATTCACCCACGATATGATCCAAAAGGGTGAGCTGAATTTCGACAAATCTAGAAACGACCACATTCGCCTGACCTACCACGACAGCTGCAATGTTGCCCGCGGTGCCGGTATGGGCGGATACGAGGGCGGCCAGTTTGACCTGCCGCGCGAAGTTCTGAAGGCATGTTGTAACAACTATTTCGACATGGACCGCGATACCACCCACGAAAGCACTTTCTGCTGTGGCGGTGGTGGTGGTCTGTTGACGGACGAGCTGATGGACCTGCGCGTCAAGGGTGCAAGCCCGCGAATGACCGCCTTGAAAGATGTAACGGATGAACACGGGGTGACCCATATGGCCGCGATCTGTGCCATCTGTAAAACCCAGTTCTCGAAGGTTATGCCAAAATATGGCTACGAGATGGACTCGATTATGTCGGTCCACCAGTTAGTCGCAAGCGCCCTGATCCTTACAGGGCAAGAAATTGAAGAAGACACCGCGCCCGAAGGGAATGGAGTCGCAACGGAGGTAAGCTCATGAACGATCACATGCCAACATTTGTGCGGTACGAAGAAGGCGAAACGCCTAACGATTGGGACCTGGAAGACAAAATCTTTCAGCAGGACACATCGTATAAATGCCCGACATATATCCAGAAAACTGCACCATGTTCCGGCTCGTGCCCATCTGGTCATGATATCCGCGGTTGGCTGTCGATTGCTCGCGGTATGGATAAATCCCCTGTTGAGGGCCAGGCTTGGCAGGAATACGCTTTCGCCAAGATGGTAGAGGCGAACCCGTTCCCTGCATCCATGGGCCGTGTTTGTCCTGCACCTTGCGAGTCCGGCTGTAATCGGAACGAAGTTGACGACTATGTTGGTATCAACGCGGTTGAGCAGTATGTCGGAGACTGGGCCAATGAAAACAACCTGAAGCTAGCCGAAGTCGGCGCTGCAACCGGCCGCAAGATTGCGATTATCGGTGGCGGGCCTGCCGGCCTGTCGGCTGCCTACTTCCTGCGCCGCGACGGACATGAAGTTGTGGTCTACGACTCCAACAGCAAATTAGGCGGCATGATGCGCTACGGTATTCCGGGCTACCGGACGCCACGTGATATGCTGGACATCGAGATTGGCCGTATTACTGAAATGGGCGTTGAGGTTCACCTGAATACCACTGTCGGCACTGACGTTTCCATCGAGACGCTTGAAGCTAACTATGACGCGATTTTCTGGGCGATCGGTGCACAGAAAGGCCGCCCGCTGCCAATCCCGGGTTGGGAGGGCACCGAAAACTGCATCGACGGTGTAGAATTCCTTGATGCATTCAACAAAGGCTGGGTTGTCGGCACAGCAAAAAAAGTTGTGGTTGTCGGGGGCGGTGACACCTCCATCGACGTTGCATCAGTTGCCCGCCGTCTTGGCAACGTTACAAATGTTGCAAAAACCGAGCACTCGGATGGCTCACTGATCGACTTTACTGCGCAAGACAGCGCAGGTGTTTTGTCACGCGAAGGTATGCAGGCGACTCTGACATCACTGTTCCCGATCGAACAGATGACCGCGGCCGAGCACGAGCGTGAAGATGCAAAACGCGAAGGTGTTGATCTTCGTGGCAGTGTTATGCCGCTTGAGGTTATCAAAAACGATGCCGGCATAGCGATTGCGTTGAAATGTTGCGAATGTGATATGAAAGGCAATACGCCTGTTCCGCGCGAAGGCACGGAATTCGAGATCGAAGCAGACATCATCATTTCCGCGATTGGTCAATCCGGTGACTTCGCCGGTGTTGAAGATTTCGACAATGGTCGCGGCTTCATCGACATCGAAGCGGGTTACACCGTTAAGGGTCACAAGAAGCATTTCGCTGGTGGTGACATTATCAAGCCACATTTGTTGACAACAGCGATTGGCCACGGTCGTGTCGCGGCGGCGACGATTGCGGACTTCCTTGATGATGGTGAAATTGAAAAGCGCCCGACCATCGATCTGCACCAGTTCAACCTTCTGCAAGAGCTACACGCACGCGGTAAGGATCCGTCCGATTATGATCATGAGCCAACGCGGGGCACCGACTCAGAGGATTTTGCGGTTCACAACTTCGACAACCGTTCGGACAGCCAGATCACCAAGCACACCGAGCTGTATAAGGGCCACTTCCCATATGTAGCGCGCGAAATTCGTGACGAAGTGCGTATTGAAGGCGAAGACGTTCTGGGCAACTTTGAAGAACGCATTATTACGTATACTGAAGAGCAGGCCCAGAAAGAGGGCGAGCGTTGCATGTCCTGTGGCATGTGTTTCGAGTGCGACAACTGCGTGATTTACTGCCCGCAGGATGCTGTATCCCGCGTCAAGAAACCGGATCGCACGCTTGGTCGTTACGTTGAAACGGATTACGACAAATGTATCGGTTGCCACATCTGTGCAGACGTTTGCCCAACCGGGTATATAAAAATGGGTCTTGGAGCGTAAAAATGAAACGGCTGATCATAGCTACACTGGTTCTGTTTGGACTGTCTTATGGCACGATTCAGGCGGGATCGGTTTACCTAGAAATTCCAATGGCGACGGGCGAGCCGCATCCCGAGGGCAACGTGTTCTGGCGAACAAATCACATGGACTTGTTGCGCCACGACCGTGATTTGACTATGCGTCAGGGCGAGCGCGACATTGATGCGTCTTTGGCCAGTTGCGTGACCTGTCACGCGGTTAACGGGCCGGATGCGAAACCGGTAACAGTGAAAAGCGAAGACCATTTCTGCCGTGTTTGCCATGATTATACAGCCATAAAAATAGATTGTTTCCAATGCCATAACTCTGTTCCAGCCGATTTTGGCGAGACATCTCTGATGTTCAATCGTCCTGACAACACGCTGGATATATTGCTGGCATATCTTGAGGAGCTTTCGCTATGAACATTACCGGGTTGAAGCCTGCTGGTGGTTGCGGAGGCGGTTGCTCTAGTAAGAAGATTGGCAACGAGAGCGGTGCGGAAATGCATCGTCGTGATTTAATGAAAAGCGGCGCGGCACTCGCAACTGTTACCTTGGCCCCCGGTGTGACATTGATGGCAATGGGCAGCGGCGTTGCTGCGGCACCAGCCAATCCCGACACGCGCTGGGGTCTTTTGATCGACGCAGGCAAGTGCCCATCCGATTGTTCAGCTTGTGTCACCGCCTGTTCTGACGAACATGGTTGGGAAAACAACGGATTGGATACGGACCCGCAGTGGATCCGCAAAGTAACTGTACGGAATAAAACTACTGGTTGGGAAAACACAATGCCGGTGATGTGCCAGCATTGCGAAGACCCTCCCTGTGTTGACGTTTGCCCGACCGGCGCATCGTTTAAGCGCGCCGACGGGATCGTTCTGGTTGACCGTCACACATGTATAGGCTGTCGGTATTGCATGATGGCGTGTCCGTTCAAGGCGCGTTCGCTGGTGCATGAACCCGTTACTGACCAAAAGGTTGCGACGCCGCGTGGAAGCGGGACGGTTGAGGGTTGCAATATGTGTGTTCACAAGCTGGACCGCGGCGATGGCACCACCGCTTGCGTCGAGGCGTGTAACGCGACCGGCAACAACGCCATGATTTTCGGGGATATGAACGATCCTGAAAGCGATATTTCCAAAGCGCTGGCCAGCTATCCTAGCATCGAGCTGCGCGCCGATCTTGGGCTGAACCTCGGCGTTCGCTACCAGAACATATAGGAGCGCTGCCATGGAACGGATTATCTATCGCGAGCTGAAATCAACGCCACAAGTGTGGGGCTTGTTGGCTTTACTAGGCGCTTTTGTAGCTGCGGCTGGCGCTGTCGTTTTATATATCGAGCACTACGGCCACGTCGTAACTGGCATGAACAACCAAATCGTTTGGGGCTTGCCGCACGTGTTCGCGATCTTCTTGATCGTTGCCGCATCGGGTGCGTTGAACGTGGCATCAATCGGATCGGTATTCGGCAAAGTTGCGTATAAACCGATGGCGCGAGTATCCGCACTGCTGGCAATTGCGTTGCTGGTTGGCGGGTTGGCCGTTCTGGTCCTTGATCTCGGTCGTCCGGATCGTTTGATCGTCACCATGACCCATTTTAACTTCAAGTCAATTTTTACGTGGAATATCCTGTTATATACGGGCTTCATGGCGATTGTTGCAGTGTATATATATACTCAGATGCAGCGTGGATTGCCCGCGTATGCGGTAAAAGTTGCGGGCTTGGCAGCGTTTGTTTGGCGGTTGATTTTGACGACGGGTACCGGCTCCATCTTTGGTTGGCTCGTCGCTCGCGAGGCGTATGACTCCGCTGTGATGGCACCGTTGTTCATTGTGATGTCGTTCGTGACAGGCATGGCGATATTCCTTCTGGTGGTGATGGGTATCACGACGATGACTGGCCGCGATTTCGGCGCACAACTACGCACCCGTCTTGCCAGACTTCTGGCTATTTTCATAGCGGCAGTCCTGTATTTCACCGCCGTGCAACACCTAACCAATATGTATGCAGCCGAGCATTGGGGCGTCGAAACCTTCATCCTGCGGGACGGTGGTATTTACACGATATTGTTCTGGGGTGTTCAAGTGTTGATTGGTGGCCTGATACCAATGGCTATCCTGTTTACACCCAAGTTGGTCAAGCAAGCGCGGATGGTTATTCTGGCGTCCAGTCTGGTCATCATCGGCGGCTTTGCACAACTTTATGTGATCGTGGTCGGCGGACAGGCATACCCGTTGGACATCTTCCCCGGTTACGAGATTAGCAGCAGTTTCTCGGATGGTGTGATTAACGCCTACACTCCAAATATTCTTGAGGTTATCCTTGGTTTCGGCGGTGTCGCGCTGGCGCTGGCAATCGTGATCATCGGGACGAAATTTCTGCGCATCTTGCCCAACAGCCTTTCAGATGCGAATGTCTCTGCTAAAAGTTAACACCAGATAAAGGCGTATCATGGCACAGGAATTACACCCATTCGCTAAGTTCATCCAGATTCTCGCGCGGGGCAAAACCAAAACCCGCGCGTTTACTGTCGAGGAATCGCACGAAGCGATGGCCATGATCCTTCGGGGAGAGGCAAAGCCCGAACAGATCGGCGCATTCCTGATGTTGCTGCGCCTGAAAGAGGAAACTCCTGAAGAAATCGCAGGCTTTACAATGGGCACACGCGACACGTTCGATTTGCCTGCGAATATTCCAACAGTGGATGTCGATTGGTCCTCGTACGCTGGCAAGCGACGGCAATTGCCCTGGTTCATTTTGTCCGCGCTGTTATTGGCACAGAACGGCTTTAAAATTTTCATGCACGGCACTGGTGGTCATACGCCGGGAAGGATATATACGCGAGAGACGCTACAAAAGCTGGGCTTCCCGATCGCGCGTAGCTTTGAACAAGCCGGTGACCACCTCGCCATCCGCAATTTCGCCTATGTTCCACTAGAGGTTCTGTCACCAAAATTGCGTGATCTGATCGAGATGCGCCCGACGTTCGGCCTGCGTTCTCCAGTTCACAGCTTTGCGCGGATGCTTAACCCTTTCAACGCTCCAGTAATGATGCAAGGCATTTTCCACCGTGGTTTTATGGATATTCATGCGGGCGCTGGCCTGTTGCTGGATCAACCCGTCACAACAGTTTTCCGAGGCGAGGGTGGCGAGATCGAACGTCGCCCCAATAAGCCAACCGTTGCATGGACCGCCGCAAATGGCGAGATCACCAATGAAGAATGGCCATCCTTACTGCCAAACGGCCACGCGGCCGCAGATGAGGAGATGGACATACAGAACCTGATCGCCATCTGGCGTGGCGAAGAATCTAGCGACTATGCCGAAGCCTCGGTCATTGGAACATTGGCGATTGCGCTAAAATCCATGAGTCAGGCAGATACGGTTGAAGCGGCACAAGCCATGGCGGAAAGCATGTGGGCATCCCGAGACCGTAGCGGCTTGCCCGTAGCGGCATGACCTCCCGGCTCCTGATCGCTGCGGCGCATAAATCATCCGGCAAAACAGTGATTTCAACGGGGTTGTCCCGAGCGTTGAATATGCGTGGGCTAACCGTTCAGACCTTCAAGAAAGGCCCAGATTATATCGACCCTATGTGGTTGAGCTTGGCCAGCGGGCGGCCTTGTTACAGCCTTGATTTCAACACGATGACCGAGCAAGAGATCCGAAACCTTCTGGTTAGCCGTTCGTCAGGCTCGGACATTTCGGTGATCGAAAGTAATAAGGGCCTGTTTGATGGCGTCGATCTGCATGGTACGGATTCCAATGCTGCGATGGCAAAATTGATAAAAGTTCCGGTGATTTTGGTGGTGGATACGACGGGGATGACGCGCGGGATCGCGCCACTGTTGATTGGATATAAGGCGTTCGATGCTGAGGTGAATATCGCAGGAGTGATCCTGAATAAAACGGGGGGCTCACGCCACGAAGGCAAACTGCGTGCAGCCGTCGAGGAATATACAGACATTCCGGTTCTTGGCGCAGTCGGGCGCAGCGCAGACCTAGAGATTGGCGAGCGGCACTTGGGTCTGACCACCCCCGTCGAAACGGGTAGAATTCAAGCATTGATTGCCCAGCTGGGACAGCGGATGATTGATTCCGTCAATGTTGACGCATTGATCAACATTGCAAATACCGCCGCGGACGTGACGCCCGCTCCTCATAAGGTGGGTAATAAATACGCTCAAGGCCTTCGAATTGGCGTGGCCCGCGATACGGCGTTTGGCTTTTATTACCCCGACGATTTTGAAATATTCGAAGCCGCAGGTGCCGAGTTGGTGTTTTTTGATACAATTAACGACCAGCGTTTGCCCGACCTCGACGGCCTGTTTATCGGCGGTGGATTCCCCGAAACTTCGATGGCGGCGCTAGAGGCGAACTCCCAAATGCGTCGTGATATTGGGCGGGCGATTGCTGATGGGTTGCCGGCCTATGCCGAATGTGGCGGGCTGATGTATCTTTGCGATACGCTGGAATGGAATGGTCGGAAACATAATATGGTCGGAACCATTCAGGGTGATGCGATAATGTATGATCGCCCACAAGGGCGGGGGCATACGCGATTAGAGGCCTCGGGTGATTGTCTTTGGCAGGTCGAGGGCGGCGCGTTCAATGCGCATGAGTTTCATCATGCGAAGGTCGAAAATCTGCCGAATGGCACCAAATTCGGCTTTGGCGTGAAGCGTGGCTCGGGAATTTCTGGTGCGCAAGACGGGGTTGTCGTTAATAATCTTATGGCCGGATTTTGCCACATGCGGAATACCGAGGCGAACCCGTGGGTGCACCACTTTTTACGCCATGTTCTTGACGTTAAGGCAAGAAAAAACCCCGCCTAAAAGACGGGGTTTTGATGTTTGGTATCGACTAGATCAAGATTTTTTGATCTCGAAGTTGTAAATGTCACCAGCTTGATCCGAAGATACCAGCTCGTTACCAGTCTGGCGGCAGAATGCCGCGAAGTCTGCAACAGAACCGGGGTCTGTGGATTCAATCGCCAGAACCTCGTCCGGGTTCATGCCCTTGAGCGCCTTTTTGGCTTTGATGATTGGAAGAGGGCAGTTCAACCCTTTTGTGTCAAGTGTTTGGTTAGCCATAAAATCAGGCCCTTTCGTAGGTTGTATGCGGTTGGAATTACATGAAGTAGTTTATGTCGGATTTGGCAGCGACTTCTATAGCCGTAGCAGCGCCACCGATTTCAACGCCGTCGATTAGGTCCGTACCTTTTATTTCGAACAGATCAAGCGTCATTTGGCATGCAATCATACGAACGTCGGACTCAAGTGCCGCGTCTCGAAGGTCGGCGATCGTAGCGACCCCCTTATTGTTCATAAGGTTTTTCATCATCATAGACGCGCCCGCATCAACACCCGGAACCATTCCCATGATATTAGGCATGCCGATGTGCATTCCCATCATAGGAAACTTCATCGTAGGGTTGCCCAGCGTTGAAATTTTCAGATCCATGTCTTTTTTCAGCAACTCAAGGCCGTAGAAAGTAAAAAACATGGTGACCTCCATATCCATCGCTGCGGCTGTCGTGCCGAGAATAAAAGGTGGGTATGCCCAATCAAGCGCGCCTTTTGTTGCGATAATCGACATACTTTTGGAATTGCTTCCGTCGTTAGCGTTGTCCAGCATAACCGGTTCCTCCATGGTTATTGCGTAAATTCCTATATTAGCATGAATGAATACTATTTTCGCCTAAGAGTCAACAAAACAAGGACGAAATATTAATCACAAGTGCGTAACGGAAGTTGTCACACTTGCAGCATTATGATTTTCATATATAAGCAGATGTACATACATAAAACTTTAGGGGTTTTTCGTCATGATGGGAAATATGGACCTTGCGGAACTGAAAGAAAAAGCTTCCGAGGTGAGTGGTTTGTTGCGAGTAATGTCTAACCATTGGCGCCTGTTGATCCTTTGTAACCTGGCCCAAAGCGAGCACTCGGTTCAAGAGCTGCAAAAACTTGTCGGGCTTGGGCAGTCTGCGTTGTCGCAACATTTGGCAATCCTGAGGTACGAGGGGCTGGTTGCAACCCGGCGCGAAGCGCAGTCGATTTACTACTCCATCGCCAGCAACGAGGCAGAACGTCTTTTGGGAACGCTATACGATATATATTGTGTCGCTCCCGTCATTAAAGAAATCTCCTGAACACAATTTTCCCCATTCCGGCCCACTATGCAGGGCAACGCACTATCATATATGAATATGATGGTGTATGCTCATGACGGCCAGTAAATTTGTGAGGATCTACAGGCCAGAATAGATAATGGTAACGCGACGGGGGACAACAATGATCGACGCACTCAAGGATTTAGTTATCGAGTCTCCGGCACTCTATGTCGGTTTCGGCGGCCTGATAATCGGGACGGTATTTGGCTACATCGTATTTATTACGAATTTTTGTACAATGGGTTCAATTTCGGACATAATGAACTTCGGTGACTACCGCCGTTTTCGGTCATGGATTTTGGCTACGGCAACGGCGGTTATTGGCGCGACCATAGTCCAGATGGCAGGAATTGCCGATCTGACCGGATCGCTGTACCTGACGCCCAGCTTAAACTGGCTTGGAAATATCGTAGGCGGACTAATCTTCGGATTTGGCATGGTATTCGCAGGTGGCTGCACCAGCAGAAATCTGGTTCGCGCTGGCGGCGGAGACTTGCGTTCGTTGATGGTGCTGATTGTTGTAGGAATATTCGCTTATATGACCATCGGTGGATTGCTTGGCCCATTGCGGGTCGCGATTTTTTCACCCGTAACCGTAAATCTTGGCAATTACGGTCTGGATTCCCAACATAGCGGCGATATTCTGGCCGCGATGACAGGACTTGATACAGCACTTGCCGGAAAAATCGTGTTGGCGGTTATTTTGGCTGGTCTTCTTGGATATGTATTTAAAGACAAGGGCTTTCGAGGCTCGCCCACGCACATCATTGCCGGTGTTGGCATAGGTTTTTGCGTGACCGCCGCCTGGGTTCTGACCGGATTGGCACAAGATGATTTTGCCGATGTGCCTGTTGCATTGGCGTCGCTGACATATGTACGGCCTTCGGGAGACACGATTGATTACTTGATGCGCTTTACGGCATATTCCGCGCCTACGTTTGCGGTTGTAACAACGTTCGGTGCGCTTCTTGGTGGATTCATCGGTGCGGTTGCCCACGGCAAATTCGCGATCGTCACCTTTGCGGACGCAAAGGATACTAGGCGCAATCTGTTTGGTGCAGCATTGATGGGCATCGGCGGGGTCGTCGCCCTTGGCTGTACTGTCGGGCAGGCGATTTCCGGTGCGTCGACCTTGGCGCTCGGGTCGTATATTACGTTCGCGTTTATTGTAGTTGGTGGCATCGCCGGAATGAAATTCTTCGAATTCCTGCTAATGCGCGAAGCCTAAAATAATTCGGCCCCCGCTATAAAACGGGGGCCGGCCTTTTAGTCGTTACTGCGAAGCTGCGTAGCTATATTCAAAGCAATAGATGTATAGATTTTCGTATGTGGTCCATCCGGGTCTGATACCACTGTGGGCTTGCCGATGTCTGAGTGTTTGCGGATGTCTATGTGTAACGGAATTGCACCAAGGAACGGAACGCCGAGTTTGATCGCCTCATCCTTCGCGCCGCCATGGCCGAATATGTCGGAGGTCTCACCGCAATGTGGGCAGATGAAATTGCTCATGTTTTCGATGATACCGAGAATCGGAACGTCGACATCTTGGAACATCTTCAGCCCCTTGCGTGCATCAATCAACGCCAAATCCTGCGGTGTGGAAACGATAACTGCGCCTGCCATCGGAACTTGCTGCGCCATCGTAAGCTGCGCATCGCCCGTTCCCGGAGGCATGTCCAAAATCAGCACATCCAGTGTACCCCAGTTGGTTTCATGCACCATTTGCATCAACGCCGAAACAATCATCGGGCCACGCCAGATAACGGGCTTATCTTCTTCCATCATGAAACCCATCGACATGACCTTTACGCCGTACGAGTCTTTCGGGATGATCTTTTCCTCAACGATGTCAAGCTGGCCTGCGCCACCCATAAGGCGCGGGATCGACGGTCCGTAAATGTCCGCATCCAGCAGGCCGACACGCAGACCCAAAGACGACAACGCTAGTGCGATGTTTGCAGCGGTTGTGGATTTACCAACACCACCTTTGCCCGAGGCAACAGCAACAACAGCACCGACACCGTCAATCGCGCTCGACATAGGACGCAAATCGCGACCAACGGGCTTGGAGGTTTGCAATTGCGGCGGTTGTTCTGCAGTTGCTGGCGCGTCAACAGCAGCAGTCAGTACAACCAACGCCGACTCAATTCCATCCATCGCCTCGACGCGCATTTGCGCATCTTCGCGGATCGGATCGAAGTTGCCACGAAACGCGTCCGGAACAGTTATGGAAAAGATGACCTTCCCCTCGGTCTCGGTGATTTCCGAGACCAGACCCAGCGAGATCAAGTCTCCGTCAAGGCCGTCAACCGCGATTTGGGATAGCTCGCCCTGTATCCGGTCTACTAATAAATCAGCCATAATTCCCCCATTTGTTGTGCGTCTCGAAGCGAGCGCCTTGGTGTTCATGCGTATATTAGAATATACCTACGTAATTGACAAGGATTCGATGGTTTCTCATGGGTATCACCGTAAAAGCGTAGGCCGCAATCATAATAGGCTTGACTTGCAGAGGCGAATCCATAAAGCCTTGGCAGGCAAGGTTCTCCATATGTTTGCATAAGCAATCGGAGATGAAACGGGAATGCGTTGAGGGACTACCCATTTAGGGGCCCAAAGCCGCAGCCGCCCCCGCGACTGTATGTGGTTAGCGGGCATCATATGCCACTGGATAATACCGGGAAGGCGATGCCAGCCAATAACCACAAGCCAGGAGACCGGCCTCGCAAATGTGTCAACAAAAACACCGTCGGGGTAGACGGTAAGGAGTACTGAAAATGACAACAACCACACAAACGGCCGTTAAATCCAATACAAACCTTGTCTCGATCGCATTCGTTGCGTTCATGGGTCTGTCTGCATTGTTCATCGCCGGGTTTGCAAGCTCCGCAACGCTGCATGATACAGCCCACGACATGCGCCACGCTATCGGCTTTGCGTGCCACTGACCATGTTAAAAAATCTGGTTTACAGCGCGTTGTTCGCTGGTCTCGCTGCGGGTGTAATAGTCGCTGCGCTGACGATACTTTTGCTTGTCCCACTTTTGCTAGAAGCAGAGCTTTATGAGACAGGGCGGCTTGTCCATTTCGGTAACGTGACTGCCGTCACGCCGGATATTGAGGTCGAGCACGATTGGGCGCGCAACGGTATGACGGCGCTATTCGCTGCCACGATCTACATCGGGTTTGCTTTCGTGATGGTCGCCGCAATGGCCTTCGCGCAGGAAAAGGGCGTAAGGGTCACCACCCGCAGCGGCATCTTTTGGGGCTTGGCGGGTTTCGCGGCGTTTCAGCTTGCGCCCGCTGCCGGAATGGCACCGGAGTTGCCAGGTATGATTGCCGCAGAAATTACAGCGCGGCAAACCTGGCTGGTTGGAACAATTGCAGCGACCGCCGCAGGCATTTTGGCCGTAGTGTTCGGGAAAAACTGGATACATTGGGGTGTGGGTCTGGCCGTGCTGGCCGCCCCACACATTATCGGCGCCCCCCACCCCGAAGTGTTTGGCGGGACTGTCCCGCCCGAACTCGCCGCAGAGTTCGCAGGCAGAAGTTTGGCTGTAGGGGCCGTAGGGTGGATAGCGGCGGGTGTTCTTTCTGCATATTTTTGGTTACTAGAAAACCGTTAATGACATCCAGTTGCCCGTATTTCGGCAGACTACCACATCCGGCAAGTGTCAGAACAAGCGCCATCCGGATGTAAAAACGGCCCCCGTGGCCTTTTGGGGGCCGTAGATATTTCCGTAATATCGCTAGCTTATTCTGCCGAAACTGCGAAAGTGGCGAGATAGGCAATCAGATTCGCACGATCCTCGGCGTCCTTAAGGCCCGAGAAAGACATCTTGGTTTTTGCAACGAAAGCTCTTGGCTTCAACAGGAACGCGTCCAAGTTTTCAGTGGTCCAAATTATACCATCCTCGCTCATCGCAATCATGCTTTTAGAGTAACGAAATCCGTCAAACATACCCAGTTGTGCGCCTACGATTGTGGTAAGCGGAGGGCCAGTGCGCGCCTTAGCGCCGTCGCCAACCATGTGGCACGCCTTACACTTTTTGAAAATCTTTGCACCAGCATCGGCATCACCACCAGCTAACGCGGCTTCGATAGTCATCGCGGTCGCATCTTCGGCGGCCGCGTGGGATTCCGCATAAGAGATTGTGTGCGCCAACATGAAGGCACCCGTAAGGGCGTAAGTTACTAGTTTCATAAATTCGCCTTTCCATAGTATTCTCTATAAAACATAAGCTGTATCCTGAAGCATTCCATTGATATGCCTCAATAACACCTTATACACAAAGGTAACAGTGCGGTGATTCAGCCTTAAGCAAGTGGCCGCTGTTTTTATTAATTTAGGGATAAATATGCGGACGCTTACCTGTTTTAAATCCTACGACATTCGCGGCGAACTTGGAGATGAGCTGAACGAAAGCATCGCTTACGACATCGGCGCAGCTGTTGCGCAGTGCATGGCGCTCAAGACCGTGGTTATTGGTGGCGATTGCCGCGAAACCAGCGAGGCGTTGAAGGGAGCCGTAGCGCGCGGGTTGACCGATATGGGCGTTGATGTGCTGGATCTTGGTATGTGTGGAACCGAAGAGGTTTACTTTGCAACCGACCATCTGAACGCCGATGCCGGAATCGAGGTGACCGCCTCGCACAACCCGATCACATATAACGGTATGAAACTGGTCGGTGAGAGATCTCGCCCGTTAGATCCGGCCACGGAAATGACAGCGATCCGTCATTCAGCCGAGCAAGCCGTGTTTGATTTTCCAGATCAGAAAGGGAAGGTAACGAAAATTGATGTTCGGCAGGCCTATGCCGCCAAAATTTGTTCGTTCGTTGCGCCCGCCAAACTGAAACCGTTGAAAATTCTGGTTAACGCGGGGAATGGAACGGCCGGCCCGGCATTTGAAATTATCGCCAACCATTTGGAGGCCTTGGGTGCACCGTTAACGTTTATCCGCATGGATCATACACCGGATGCCACCTTTCCGAACGGCATCCCCAATCCGTTGCTGCCCGAAAACCAACCAAGAACAACCGCTGCCGTCGTAGAACATGGAGCGGACTTTGGTGTCGCTTGGGACGGCGATTTCGACCGCTGCTTTTTCTTTGACCACACAGGCGCATTCATCGAGGGTTATTACATCGTCGGGCTTCTCGCCCAGCAGACATTGGCTGCAAATGAAGGTGCTACTATCGTTTACGATCCGCGAATGATCTGGAACACACAGGAGATTGTTGCTGAATTCGGCGGTAAAGCCGTTCCCGCTCGCACTGGACACGCTTATCAAAAGGCCGCTATGCGCGAACACAGCGCAATTTATGGCGGCGAGATGAGTGCGCATCATTACTTTCGTGACTTTTCCTATTGCGACAGTGGCATGATTCCGTGGTTGATGATTGCAGAACTGGTATCGACGGCGGGCACATCGGTGGCCGATCTGGTTGCCGAACGAAAAGCCAAATTTCCCACTTCCGGCGAGCAGAATTTCGAAATCGAAAACCCTGCAGCCGCAATGAAAGCCGTCGAGGCAGCGTTACGGTCCGAAGCTGGAAATATCTCGTATTTCGATGGGTTAAGCATGGATTTTGGCAATTGGCGGCTGAACCTACGCCCTTCCGGAACTGAACCATTGGTGCGCCTTAACATCGAAACGCGCGGCGATCGAGAGGCCATTGCGGGCCATCTCGCCCGCGTAAAATCTTTGCTAGACGTGGCCTGACAACAGGTCTAGCCTGCCCAAAAAGCAGGAGCGGAGCATGTCCAAAACCATACTCGTCATCGGTGCAGGAATTACGGGTGTGTCATCGGCAGAATGGCTGCGCCGTGATGGTTGGGATGTGACTCTGATCGACCGGATTGTTTCCGGCCACCCTGATCAAACATCTTTCGGTAACGCTGGCTTGATCGCGCGAGGCGCAATTATACCGGTGTCCATTCCCGGATTAGCGGCGAGCGCTCCTGCGATGCTTCTGAATCCGGACTCGCCCCTATATCTGCGCTGGTCCTACTTACCGCGATTATTACCATGGCTGATTCCATTTCTGCGAAACGGCACCGTCGAAAAAGTCACCGAGATCGCCGCGGGATTGGCTGCACTGACCGTCGACGCCGTCGATCAACATCAAGCTTTGTCAACTGGAACGCCCGCTGAGGCGTTCATCCAAACTGGCGAATACGTTAACCTTTTCGCTAGTAAAGCGGACTATGACGCTGACCCTTTGTCCGCCGCTCTTCGTAAGAAACACGGGTTCGATCCTGACAAAATCGGGCGCGCTGAAATCTTGTCGCGAGATCCCAATATCGGTCCGGCTTACAATATCGGAACCGTTTACAAAGATTACGGCTGGTTAACCAATCCAGGAGGGTATGTTGCCGCGCTGTTCGGACATTTTCGATCGCAAGGTGGGCACTTCCAGCGTGGCGAGGTGGTGGATATCAAAGCTGGCGAAAGTCCGTCGGTTTCACTGAAAGGCGGCGAAGTTTTGATAGCAGATAAAATCGTCCTCTCTGCGGGTGCGTGGTCCGGCCTACTAAACAAGAATCTCGCCCCGAAAGTCAAGTTGGAGGCCGAAAGGGGATATCACGTATCGATGTTCAACCCGAATTTTACTGCGCCAAACCCATATATGATTAATGATTCACGTTTTGTACTGACCCCGATGGACGGATTTTTACGCGCCGCCGGGGTCGTCGAATTTGGTGGTCTCGACGCACCACCCGCGACTGCGCCAGTTAACTTTCTGCGCAAGCAAATGAAAAAAGTCTACCCAAACCTGAAGTTCGAATACGACGAAGTCTGGATGGGCCGACGGCCAACTACCCCAGACAGCATGCCCGTGCTAGACGAAACTGATAATATCATCCATGCTTACGGCGGTCAGCATATCGGCCTTACGATCGGGCCGCGACTTGGGCGCATGGTGGCAGATATTGCTGGTGAAAGGCACGCCAACGCGGATATCGGTGCGTATCGGGCTGACAGGTTCTAGATTCGGCAACACCGTTTGGTGAAGGCCTTATCGTTTAACCCGCCGTTCGATCGCTTCCCAAATCATTTCCGAAACGTTAATTCCGTCAAGTCTATCCAGTTCCATGATGCCAGTAGGTGAAGTTACGTTGATTTCTGTAAGATTTCCGCCAATCACATCAATTCCGACAAAAACCTGTCCCTTCTCGCGCAGTAACGGTCCGATCCGTTCGCAGATTTCCAGATCCCGTGCGGTCATTTCTACTTTTTCGGGGCGACCACCCACATGCATGTTCGAGCGCGTTTCGCCTTTCGCGGGCACACGGTTGATGGCCCCGACAGCGATACCGTCAACAAGAATAACCCGTTTGTCGCCTGCTGCAACATCAGGCAAAAATTTCTGGGCTATCAGAGGTTCGTTGTTCATCCCGGCGAATAACTCGTGTAGCGATGTCAGATTTCGGTCTTCAGGCCCCAGCCGAAAGACGCCCGCGCCGCCATTCCCATACAAAGGTTTCAGGATGATATCGCCGTATTTTTCTTTGAATGCCTTTAGCGTCCCAATATCCCGCGCGATTGTCGTTGGAGGGGTCAGGTCTGGAAAGGCCAACACAAGCAGCTTTTCAGGATAATTCCGCACCCAGAAAGGGTCGTTAACCACAAGTGTATCGGGGTGGATCATATCCAAAAGGTGTGTGCTGGTGATATAGCCCATGTCGAACGGAGGGTCTTGGCGCAGCCACACAACATCCCAATCGCCTAGATCAATTTCTTGTTCTTCACCAAGCATAAAATGGTTGCCCTTTTTGCGCCGAACCGTCAACGGCCAACAGCGCGCGGTGACACGCCCGTCCTGAAAGGCTAACTTGTCGGGGGTGTAGTAGAATAATGAATGCCCGCGTGCCTGGGCTTCCTCGGCAATACGGAAAGTCGAGTCACCGTCGATGTTCACATCTTCGATCGGGTCCATTTGGAAGGCAACTTTCAAGGCCATAGCGAGAATCCTTTGTTGTTTGAAACAGATTTGGACTACACGCGGTCGGGATTCAACCCTACCAGCCCATCGCCATCGCATTTTCCAGAACTTCCGATCTACCGTGGCGGTCCACGAGCACCATATCGAACTGTGTTTCCGCGTTCAGTCTAGCCCCACTTTCAGCAAGATAGTTCTGGGCAGTATTGAATATCCGGTTTTGCTGCTTTCTCGACAATGATAGCGCAGCACCTTCCAGCGTTTTGTGCGATTTGACTTCAACGAAAACAATCTTCTCACCCCGCAAAACAATCAAACCAATTTCGCCTGAACGCCGTTTCCAACGCCGCCCCAACACTCGACAGTTTTGGCTTTCATATAGGCGAACAGCGATATCTTCAGCAGCTAAGCCGTTGTGATATTAGGTGCTACTAGCATTATTTCAACTCCAATGCTCGGGCGTATAATTGTTTGCGAGGGATGTCCAGCGCGTCGGACACCGTCTTGGCGGCGTCTTTTACAGATAGGGTTTTCAAGGCCTCGAGCAGAGCGATGTCTATGTCCTGCTCCGATGCATCTTCGTTGATTGGAGGGCCGACCACCACCACCACTTCGCCTTTCGGGGCTGGCTCAGTTGAATATTTGGCAGCAAGGTCTGTCAAAGTCCCACGCCTGACCTCTTCGAACTTTTTTGTTAATTCCCTGCAAACCGCCACGCGCCTTGCGCCATCAAAAGCGGCAACCATTGCGGTCAGGCAATCCGCAAGGCGTCTTGGGGATTCATAAAATACCAAAGTTGCCGGAACTGCGGAAAATTCTGCTAAAAACTTCGCTTTCGCCACGGATTTCACAGGCGGAAACCCAGCAAACAAGAATCGATCAGTTGGCAAGCCGGCCACGGCCAGCGCCGCAAGTAACGCCGATGCGCCGGGCGCCGAGGTCACTGGCAAGCCTTCGCTAATGGCATCCGTTGCCAACCGATATCCGGGATCCGCGATCAACGGTGTACCGGCATCCGACACATAAGCAACAGACTTTCCATCCCTGATGGCTGCAAGAATGCGGGGCCGTTGGGCGGGGCCATTATGGTCATGGTACGGCAGCATTGGCCGCTTGTTCAGCTTAACGCCATGAATACCCATCAACTTCCGTGTATTCCGCGTATCTTCGGCTGCCAGAATATCGGCGTTTTCCAGTATATCCAGTGCCCGCAACGTAATGTCCGATGCCGTCCCGATAGGTGTTGATACCAGATAGAGCCCTGCAGAAAGCGTTGGAGTTAACTTAGACAATTTGCCCTAATCCTTGTTCAAAGCAGCCGTTTACTTGTGACACTCCGCGTCATAACCTTGCCACGAAATTTGACTCTATCCAGACCCGTCTTATATTGCGAGGCAGTATGTTAAAAAACAGTTTACTTTTCACACGGTTAATACCTCAAATTTTAGTCGGCGCAACCGCCCTGCTTCTTGCCGCATGTGGTGGCACGTTCTCGACACCTACATCGTCGGTTGATCCTACCAAGCCAGTGATTGTTGCCATAATGGTACCGTACGGATCCGGCGAGGCGACGAATGATGCGCTGGCTAACAATTTGGTTAATGCTGCGAATATGGCAAAGCTGGACTTGCAAGGCGCTATTATTGACTTGCGCGTTTACGAAACAGGGGCCGATCCTGTCCGCGCAGCGACCGAGGCAGAACGTGCGATCGCCGACGGTGCCCAGATTATCATCGGCCCACTTTTTAGTGGTGCGACCAGTGCGGTGGCGGCTGTTGCTGCGCTTGAAGGGGTCAATGTTTTGAGCTTTTCGAACAACGCTGCAATCGCGGGTGGGAATGCTTACATCATGGGCGTGACGTTTGAGGACGTTGCGACCAGATTGTATGCACATTCTGTTCGCAATGGGCTATTCAATGTCGGAGTCGTATATCCTGAAGGCGTCGAAGGAAATGCTGGTCTGAAAGCTGCCGCTGCGGCAGCCGACAATGTCGGGGCCACTTTGACCGCGATTACATCCTATCCGCTAAACATGGAGGGCCTAAGCGAGGTTGCGCCAACCATTGCTGCGACTATCAAGGACAGCGGCGTGCAGGCCTTGTTGTTCACAGATACGCCAACACGTGGGCTGCCATTCATCACTGCAGCGCTGGGGGCCGAAGATATTACGCGAGAAAATACGCAGTTCCTTGGCTTGACCAGATGGGACAGCTCCACCGACTTGTTGCTACAGCCCAGCCTTCAGGGTGGCCTGTTTGCTGTACCTGATCCGGCGTTGACCGCATTGTTCAACGAAAGATATCTGAACGCATACGGAGTGGAGCCCCACAACCTTGCCGCCATCGCATACGATGCAATCGCCGTTGTGGGTGCGTTGATTAGTAGTGCTGCCGCTGAAGGGGCAACTGATACGTTCTCGGCTGCTCGGATCACTAACTCGGCTGGTTTTATCAGCGCGAACGGTATATTCCGCTTCCGCGTTGATGGTCAAAACGAACGTGGCCTGGCGATTCTGGAAGTAGACACAGGCACCGCCATTGTCATTGACCCCGCACCAAGAAACTTTGGCGGGTTCGGATTTTAATCTATGACCTTCGACATTGCTAAAATCAGCGTGGGGGGGCTTATCGGCTCCCCCATTGACATACTCGACCCTGACACCGTCCGCACGCAGCTGGAAACAGCCCTTCAGGATGCTAAAGACGCGACCGATATCCGGGTGCGGGCAGTTGCTGTTCTAAAACAGGCCAACGCTGACGGGCGAAACAGGATTGCGGCCGCGCTGCAAGACGATCCACACGCGGCACCCAAGGCAACTAAGGCTTATACTTATCTGACCGATGAGATCGTCCGTTTCGCCGTCGAGGTTTCAACCCGCTGGCTACATCCACAAATGTCGTCTACCACAGCGCAGAGCATCACGGTGATGGCTGTCGGCGGGTATGGTCGCGCTGAAATGGCCCCGTTTTCGGACGTCGATTTGCTGTTTCTGATCCCCTACAAGCAGACTGCGTGGGGCGAGAGCGTGATCGAGAGTACGCTTTACACCCTCTGGGATTTACGTCTCAAGGTAGGCCATTCGGTGCGCACTGTTAACGATTGTATCCGCCTTGGCCGCGAGGATTTTAGCATACGTACAGCCTTGCTGGAGAATCGTTATGTTTGTGCGGATGAATCCCTTGCCTTCGATCTTGAAGCTCAGTTATGGCGGGATTTGTTCAAGGATACCGGTCCTGAGTTCGTTGAAGCGAAACTGGAGGAACGCGACCTGCGGCACAAACGGCACGGGAACTCGCGCTATATGGTTGAGCCAAATATTAAAGAGGGCAAAGGCGGCCTGCGGGATTTGCAAACGCTGTTTTGGATTGCGAAATACCTGTATCACGCGAAGGAAGCTGATGAGCTAGTGGTTCACGGCGTTTTAACAGAAGACGAATATAAGACGTTTATCGAGGCAGAGGCGTTTTTGTGGACCGTGCGCACGCACCTTCACCTGATTGCCAATCGCGCGGTGGAACAACTGACGTTCGATATGCAGGTTGAAATTGCTGAAAGACTTGGTTTCAAAGACACCAAAGGCCGTCGTGCGGTTGAACACTTCATGCAGGTCTATTTCCGTCACGCAACGCACGTGGGTAACCTGACCCGCATCTTCTTGACCGCGCTTGAGGCGCAGCACGTCAAAAGCCGACCTACGATAGGGCAAAAGATTTTGAACGTATTCTCCTTTGGGCAGGAAAAAACTGCCAAGGGATATACGTTGAAACATGGACGGATGGATATTTCGAAGCCAGAGGCATTTCTATCAGATCCCGTGAACATCCTGCGCCTGTTTGATGAGGCGCTGCGTTCGGAAATCCTGATTCATCCGGACGCCATGCGCCTTGTCGCCCGCAACTTGGATCTGATAGACGAAGAAATGCGTCATAGCTCCGAAGCGCAGCAGATTTTCCTCGATATTTTGCTTAAACACGGCAATCCTGAACGCGGATTGGTGCGAATGAACGAACTCGGCGTGCTCGGGGCGTTCATACCGGAATTCGAGCGTATCGTGGGGATGATGCAGTTCAACATGTACCATCATTTCACC
Source organism: Paracoccaceae bacterium (assembly GCA_029938175.1). GTDB lineage: Bacteria > Pseudomonadota > Alphaproteobacteria > Rhodobacterales > Rhodobacteraceae > NORP23. The sequence continues at coordinate 23,896 of JAPYON010000011.1, forward strand.
GTGGACGAACACACAATCCGTTGCATCTCGATCCTTGCACGCATTGAGAGCGGTGATCTGGTCGAGGATTTACCTGTTGCTTCATCCATTTTGAAAAAGGGCGTGAACCGCAGGATTTTGTATATCGCGCTGTTGCTGCATGACATAGGTAAGGGCCTGCCAGAGGCGCACGAGATCGTTGGGGCAAAGATGGCGCGGATCATCGGGCCACGGCTTGGACTTGATCACGCGGAATGCGAGACGGTGGAATGGCTGGTCCTTAACCATTTGTTAATGTCTGACGTTGCCCAGAAGCGCGATCTTTCAGACCCGTGCACGGTGCGAGATTTCGCAAATATTGTCCAAAGCAACACGCGACTGAAACTTTTGCTGGCCCTGACCGTTTGCGATATTCGCGGCGTTGGCTCAGGGGTCTGGAATAATTGGAAAGCCATGTTGTTGCGCGACTTGTATGGTCAAACGCGCGAAATGTTAATGAATGGTCAACAAGCCATCAGCACGCCGGGTCTCGAAGCCGAGGCTAAAGAAGCACTGGTCGAGACGCTCGAAGGTTGGTCAGAGGCCGAAATTGCGGCAGAATGCGAGCGCCATTATCGCGCTTACTGGCTGGGCCTCGATACTGAAACTCAGACGATATTCGCCAATCTTTCGCGAAGTGTGAAGGCCGGGGAACCTGTCAGTGACATCGTGCCTGACGTTTCCCGCGACGCCACGCGCGCCTGTTTCGCAATGCCCGACCACCCCGGCATTTTCGCCCGTTTCGCAGGGGCGCTAGCGCTTGCGGGGGCGAATGTGGTGGATGCGCGGACTTATACCAGCTCCGACGGGTTGGCGACGGCGGCTTTCTGGATTCAGGACGGTGAGGGCAAGCCCTACGAAAAAAGCCGCCTTTCGCGCCTTCGCAAGATGATCCTGCGGATACTGCAAGGCGAGGTGATTGCTCGTGATGCGCTGAAATCCAAGGACAAGGTTAAGAAGCGCGAGCGGGATTTTATCGTACCGACGTCGGTAATGTTCGACAATGACGGTTCCGAAATTTTCACGATTATCGAGGTCGACACGCGCGATCGCACGGGTCTTCTGTTCGATCTGGCGCGAACCTTGACCGATTGCGGCGTGTCGATTTCTTCAGCGATTATTGCAACCTATGGCGAGCAGGCGGTGGACGCATTCTATGTTAAGGATTTATTTGGCCTGAAAATTCATTCTAAAGACAAGCAGCGCACGATTGAAAAACGCCTGATTGCCGCGATTGAGCAAGGCCAGAAGGGCGCGGCGCAATGAGCCGCCCGATCCGACTTTTATCAGGGTTCTTCACCGTAGGTGGATGGACGCTGATTAGCCGTGTTCTGGGCTTCGTACGCGACATCATGATCGCGGCGTTCCTCGGATCAGGCCCCATTGCCGAAGCTTTCCTGATAGCGTTTTCGTTACCCAACATGTTCCGCCGTTTCTTTGGTGAGGGCGCGTTCAACACCGCCTTTATCCCGATGTTTTCCAAAAAAGTCGAAGGTGGCGAAGATGCGGTGGGATTTGCCGAGGATGCGTTTGCGGGGTTGGCATCGATCCTGATTGTGCTTACCTTACTGGCGCAGCTGGCGATGCCGTGGTTTGTATTGGCCATGGCCAGCGGCTTTGCTGCTGACGCACGCTTTGATCTGACCGTCGGATTCGCGCGGGTGGCCTTCCCTTACATCCTGTTCATATCGCTGGCAGCGTTGTTAAGTGGAGTGCTGAATTCCGTTGGACGATTTGCGGCTGCGGCTGCGGCACCGGTGTTGCTGAACATCATACTGACCGGCTCCATGTGGTTTGCTCATGAAACCGGGCACGATATTGGCAAGGCATTGGTCTGGGGTGTTCCAGTGGCCGGTGTCGGGCAACTGGGGTTGTTGTGGTGGGCAGTGGCCAAGGCGGGGTATCGTTTGCGGCTTCGTCTGCCGCATATGACGCCTGAACTGAAAAGGCTGGCGGTGATCGCTTTTCCGGCGGCGCTGGCTGGCGGCGTGGTGCAGGTTAACCTTTTGGTAGGGCGGCAAGTGGCGTCTTATTTTGACGGAGCGATCGCGTGGCTGAATTATGCGGATCGCCTGTATCAACTGCCGCTTGGCGTGGTCGGAATCGCAATTGGAGTAGTGCTTTTGCCAGACCTTTCGCGTCGCCTTCGGGCGGGGGATGTCGCGGGCAGCCGCAACAGTATTAACCGCGCCGCCGAGTTCACCCTGATGTTAACACTGCCGGCCGCCGTGGCGCTGGTGATCGTGCCATTCCCGATTGTTTCGGTTCTATTCCAGCGCGGTGCGTTTGATCTAGCCGACACGCAAGCTACGGCATTGGCAGTGGCTATTTACGGGGTTGGGTTGCCGTCGTTCGTGTTGCACAAAGTTCTGTCACCGATTTATTTTGCCCGCGAGGATACCAGAACGCCTTTTCGGTTTGCACTGGTTTCTATGGCTGTGAATGTAGTTTTGGCTGTCGGTTTGGTGCATTGGTTCGGATATCTGGCGGCGGCGATTGGTACATCGGTTGCGGGCTGGGCCATGCTGTTGTTGCTTTGGCGCGGGACGCGGTCGATGGGTGATGCGGGATGCGTTGACGATAGGTTGCGGCGAGTTTTACCAAAAATTATCATCGCCAGCCTTGTGATGGGCCTTGCCTTGTGGGGTTTGGCGTTTGGAATGCAGGACTGGTTTGTAAAACCGACCGTCCGGTATGGAGCGCTGGCGCTGCTAGTCGCAGGTGGGGCAATCGTTTACGGCTCGTTAATCATTGGTCTTGGCGCGATGAGCTTGCGGGATATCAAGCAAGGCTTAAGACGGGGTTAACGCCGTCTTAACACCTCAAGCCAGCGCACCACCCGTGCGCGGCCATCGGGGGCCAGAACGAACGACAGTAAGAATCCCGTGGCGAAACCTGCCAGTTCGGCCACCCAATCGTTTTCGCCTCCAAAGAGCAGGCGGTAGAACAATTGCAAGCTCGCGAGTAACCCTATCAACCTAAACGCCTTTAACCGACTCTCACCCGTCGCACTTGCTTGCAGCCATAACAGCCAAGTGAATGCACCGAGCAGCCCGTAGATAGCGGGATACGAACCCAGCAACGGATAGTTGGACCCGTCCACCATCCCGTAAGCTGCCGCGCCGATGATCGAGCACGCAATTAGCAGGAAAATGACCGACGCCGTGTGGAACACTTCGGCCACGGCTTTACCTATGGCGAGGATCATGACCACGGCAAAAGCGGCGTGGGTAAAGGCTAAATGGAAGAACGGGTAGGTGACGAACCGGACCAGAGTTGTCCGGTCGTAAGTGCGTGTTTCCCGCATGTGCTCGAAAACCGGACCGTAAAACGCATAGTCACTGATCGCGTCAACACGCCAACTTATTCCTTCTTCGCCTCCGATAATGCCACGCGCGGAAAGTTGCATCATGATCTCGATCCCGCTGATGATTACGGCCAGTGCTACGATCACGGGAGGAATTTCGTGGAAAGGGGATTTATCGGCGTTGGGGTCGAACATTTATATACTCCGGTTGACGCGCGAAGGCGTGGGCGCGATAAAGCGCCACTTGTTTAACCCATGTAAAGGAATAATTGCCATGACGGAAGCGGTCCACACGCGTCGCGTCTTTTCCGGGATCAAGCCTTCGGGCGGACTGACCCTCGGAAACTACCTCGGTGCCATCAAACGTTTTGTTGCTTTGCCTGAGCAAGGCTTTGAGACCATTTACTGCGTTGTTGACATGCACGCGATCACCGTCTGGCAAGACCCCTCCGAGTTGAAGCACGCCACGCGGGAGCTGACGGCGGCATATATCGCGTCTGGTCTGGACCCTGACCAGTCGATCTTGTTCAACCAGTCGCAAGTTTCTGCCCATGCCGAGTTGGGCTGGATTTTCAATTGTGTGACCCGTGTTGGCTGGATGAACCGCATGACCCAGTTCAAGGACAAGGCTGGCAAGAACGCCGAGAAAGTCTCGCTAGGCCTGTATGCCTATCCAAGTCTGATGGCGGCGGATATTCTGGCCTATCACGCGACGCATGTTCCGGTGGGCGAGGACCAGAAGCAGCATGTTGAGCTGACGCGCGATATTGCGGCCAAGTTCAACAATGACTTCAAAGTGCCGGATTTCTTCCCGCAGCCCGAACCGATGATCGAGGGGCCAGCCAAGCGTGTGATGAGCCTGCGCGACGGCACCAAAAAGATGTCCAAATCCGGTGAATCGGATATGGAGCGGGTCAACATGACCGATTCTGCCGAACGGATTTTGAAGAAATTCAAGAAGGCCAAAACGGATCCGGAGCCATTGCCGGATAATCTGGACGCTCTTAAGGACCGGCCAGAGGCGCGGAATCTGGTGGATATTTACGCGGCACTTTCAGACGTTAGTTCCGAAGCGGTGATTGCGGAATATGCGGGCGCACAATGGGGTCGCTTCAAGCCTGCGCTGGCAGATTTGGCAGTTTCCAAACTTGTACCTATCTCCACCCGTATGGCGGCGCTGATGGACGACCCTGCCGAACTCGACCGGATTTTGGCAAAGGGCGCGGACAAAGCTGCGGCAATTGCCGAGCCGATTTTGGCCAAGACCTACGATATCGTCGGATTTGTGCGCAGCCATCAGTGATGAATACAAAAAAGGGCAGGGATTACGCCCTGCCCTATATCGCCTATGGCTTTGGAAAACCTAGAATTTCCAACCGGCGCGAACTTGCACGCATTAATGTTGGTATTCTGAACTTGGTCAGCATTAGTAAGAGTATCACCAGAAACAGCTCGGGCAATATACTCGACCCCAACAAACATTTGTTCTCCGACTATCATATCAACACCGGCACCGTAATTCAGCCCGCTAACGGGGCGCGCGTTGCCGAAACCCGTGAATGTACTGGCTGAATATCCGGCGAAGCCATATGCGAGCATGTTATTGATCGCGTAACCAACACGCGCTTTTATATCAACAAAGTAATTGAAAGTTTCGTTCGGAAACCCAATAGGCCCAAATCCGGGTTCATCGACTTGTGAATCCGATGATCATGGTGACGCAGCCTTAAGAGTGCAGTTGCACCATGAGCTGACATCGGCGATGATAGCCTTAACCAAACAACTACGGAGCCATAGCTTTGCGTAAATTTCTTGTAGTCATGGATGACAGTCCCGAATTCCTGAATGCCCTGCGTTTTGCTGCGATTCGCGCCAAGAAAACTGGTGGCGGCGTCTCTATATTGGGTGTCGTTGCCCCCGAAGAATTTCAGCATTGGGTTGGTGTCGGCGAGGTGATGCGGGCTGAGGCGCGCGAACGGATCGAAGAGCATTTCAAGGTGTTCTCGAAATGGATGATCGATAAAGAAGGCTTTGAGCCGGAACTGGTGATCCGTGAAGGCGAAAAAGCGACCGAAGTGCTTGCTGCCATCGAAGAAGACCCCGAAGTTGGCGTTCTGGTTCTGGGTGCAGGTGCTACAGGCGAAGGCCCTGGCCCTCTGGTGACACAGCTCGTGGCACGTCAAACAGCGGAAATGTCGGTGCCGATTACGGTTGTACCGGGTGGCTTGACGAAAGACCGGATTATCGCGGTTTCTTAAGGTTTCATTAACAATGAACTAGGGCGCGTGGTTTCTATGTGCCTTTTTCATGCGAACAGTTAAATTTTCGTTAAAGTCCAGCATTCCTGCCCGTTAATGGGCGGGGATAAATGCACAGGCGTTGCGTTTGGCAGGGTGCTGGCGGAATAGCGCAACTTAGAAAGATTCTAGCATACTTGACTTTTTTGGTCATACACGTCAAATATGTGCCAAGTTCTGAAAGGGCCAATCATGTTTATCCAAACCGAATCCACTCCGAATCCCGCTACATTGAAATTCTTGCCCGGTCAGGCGGTTTTGTCGACTGGTACGGCCGATTTTCCAAGCGCGGTTGCTGCAACTTCGTCGCCACTTGCAACACGAGTTTTTGTTGCTGAGGGGGTCGTGGGCGTGTTCCTGGGGCCTGACTTTGTGACTGTGACGAAGCGCGATGACGTTGACTGGTCGCACATCAAGCCGACTATCCTTGGCGCGATTATGGAGCACTACCAATCCGGTCAACCCGCCATCGCTGACGATAGCGGCAATGTTGGTCATGCAGATCACGATGGGCCCGACGAGGCGATCGTTAATCAGATCAAGGAACTTCTGGATACTCGTGTCCGCCCTGCCGTAGCGCAGGACGGTGGTGACATTACATTCCACGGGTTTGAAAAAGGCGTTGTTTATTTACATATGCAGGGCGCTTGTGCGGGCTGTCCGTCTTCGACGATGACGTTGAAAAGCGGGATCGAAAACCTGCTACGGCACTACATCCCCGAAGTGACCGAGGTGCGTGCGATTGCCGCCTAAACCACTGATTTTATCCTTTGATACCTCGGCCGCGCATTGTGCGGCCGCTTTGGTTTCTGGTGACCAGATTCTGGGCGCAATGTCGGAGCCATTGCAAAAAGGGCAGGCCGAGCGCTTGATTCCCATGCTTGAAGAAGTGCTGGCGGATGCGGGTAAAGGCTGGGCGGATGTTAATTTAATCGCGGTTGGAATTGGGCCGGGAAATTTCACAGGCGTCCGGATTGCAGTATCAGCGGCGCGGGGGCTGGCGTTTTCGTTGGGGGTTCCTGCGGTGGGTGTTTCGGTTTTTGAGGCTTTAGCGTTTGGCACCAAGGGTGTTGTTAAGGTGTCACGGGATGCACGGCGCGGAATGGTTTTTTCGCAAGGCTTTGAGGATGGCTTGCCTATTGGAGAGCCAGTGATGACCGAAGGCGAACCGGTAGTTGATGTGGTAGTTGATCCAGCCAAGTTGGCGTTTTGTGCGGCGCAGAAGAGTGGCGATGTACCTCCGGCACCGTTATATCTGCGTTCGGCCGATGCGGCGTTGCCTTCTGACCCTCCGCCAACGATATTGCCGTGAATTTCGAAGAAATGGCCGTTATTCACGTGGCGAGCTTTGATTATGCGCCGCGCCCTTGGTCAGCCGCAGAGCTCGAATCTCTGCTCGATTCACCAAACGTTAAACTTTTCACGCAAGCTGGCGGTTTCGCGGTTTTTCGTTTCGCCGGACCCGAAGCCGAGCTGTTAACTATCGCCGTTGACCCTGCCTGCAGGCGGCAAGGGATAGCGCGAAAATTGGTGTTAGCAGGGCACGAATCGGCCAGATCCGCAGGGGTCGAAGAGGTTTTCCTTGAGGTTTCCGAGCAGAATACAGCCGCAAAGTCTCTTTACGAGCACTTTGGCTACGAGGTCAGAGCTATCCGTCAGAATTACTATTCTGGACCAAACGGTCAAATAATCAATGGGTTAGTTATGCGTTGCACGTTTTGAATCAGCTTAACCTTACGAAAACATGAATAAATCCTAAATTAGACGTTGACCGAAGGCCTGACTATGCCTCTACTGCAAAAATTGTACCTTGTCTCGTACTAGCTTGATGGCGCAGATCATCGGTTGGGCGGGACATTTTTGAGTGCATGATGACTACAAGGAGAAAATAATGAAACTCATCAAAACCATAATTGGTGCGGCGGCTATGGCCACAGTTGCTACGGCAGCATTCGCACAGGCAACCCCTGCGATCATCTTTGATCTGGGTGGTAAATTCGATAAGTCGTTCAACGAAAGCTCGTATGAGGGCGCTGAGAAATTCAAAGATGAAACTGGCATTGAATACCGTGAATTCGAACTTCAGTCAGATGCGCAGCGTGAACAGGCGATCCGTCGTTTCGCACAGCAAGGCAACAACCCTGTTGTTATGGCTGGCTTTAGCTTCGGTACAGCGCTTGACGTTGTTGCACAGGAATTCCCTGACACTAGCTTTGTAATCATCGACATGGTTGTTGATCAGCCAAACGTTCGTTCGGTTCTGTTTAGAGCCGATCAAGGTTCCTACATTGTAGGTCTGTTGGCCGCTATGGCGTCCGAAACCGGCACAGTTGGTTTTATCGGCGGCATGGATATTCCGCTGATCAGCGCGTTTGGCTGTGGGTTCGTTCAGGGTGCGCGTTCGGCTAATGCCGATGCCGTTATCTTGCAGAACTCTGTTGGCACAACCGGCGCGGCATGGAACGACCCTGTAAAAGGTGGCGAGCTTGCGATGGCACAGTTCGAGCAAGGCGCTGACGTGATCTTCGTTGCTGCTGGCGGTACTGGCCGTGGTGTTCTTCAGGCTGCTGCGGATGCAGGCAAGCTGTCGATCGGCGTAGATTCGAACCAAAACTACATGCAGCCAGGCAGCGTTCTGACCTCGATGGTTAAACGCGTTGACGAAGCTGTTTACAATGCGTTCATGGACGTTAACAACGGCGAGTTCACTGCCGGATTTAACATCATGGATCTTTCCAACGGTGGCGTTGGCTGGGCACTTGACGAGTATAATGACGCGTTGATTTCCGACGAAATGAAAGCAGCAGTTGCAGCAGCGACCGCGAAAATCGTTTCTGGCGAAGTCGTTGTGCATGATTTCATGTCCGACAACACCTGCCCTGTTGAGTAAGACAGAGTGAGCGTGGAAACACAAAAGCAGAGGCAGCCGGAAACGGCTGCCCCTGTTGCTCCAGCGATCGAGTTGATCGGTGTGAGCAAGAGCTTTGGTCCTGTTCAGGCGAATAAGGACATCGACATGACCGTCGCTAAGGGTGCGATTCATGGCATTGTCGGGGAAAATGGCGCGGGTAAGTCTACCCTGATGTCTATCCTCTATGGGTTTTACAAAGCAGACGCGGGCGAGATCAAGATCGACGGTGTGACCATAGAGATCACCGATAGCCATGCCGCGATTGCTGCCGGGATCGGGATGGTGCACCAGCATTTCATGCTTGTTAAGCCCTTCACCGTTCTGGAAAATGTTATCATGGGCGCCGAAGGTGGCCCGTTGCTGCGACCCTCGCTTAACAAGGCCCGCAAGATTTTGGCAGAGTTGGCGGTAGAGTATGAACTTGACGTTGACCCTGACGCGATCGTCGGCGAATTGTCCGTTGGGTTCCAGCAGCGCGTTGAAATTCTGAAAGCGTTGTACCGCGAGGCGGACATTCTGATTTTGGACGAACCTACAGGAGTTTTGACACCTGCCGAGGCGGACCACCTGTTCCGTATTCTGCAAAACCTGAAAGAACAGGGTAAGACGATTGTTCTGATTACCCACAAACTGCGCGAGATCATGGCGGTGACCGATACGGTTAGCGTAATGCGGCGCGGGCAGATGACGGCGACCGTTAAGACGTCGGAAACTTCGGCTAGCGAGTTGGCGGACTTGATGGTCGGACGTCATGTTACACTGGAAGTCGAGAAAAACCCGCCAAACGTGGGCGAGACAGTTTTGGAGGTTAAGAACCTTTGCAAGACCGATGGTCAGGGTGTCAAAAAGCTGAAAGATATTTCGTTGCAGCTTAAGGCCGGCGAAATTCTGGGGGTTGCGGGCGTGGCTGGAAACGGTCAGTCCGACCTGCTGGAAATACTTAGCGGCATTAACTCGGCCACGAGTGGCGAAGTGCTGATGCGTGGAGAGTCAATTGATCTGACCCATAAGGCGAGCGCTGCGATGCGTCGCGAGCGGGGTATCGGACATGTTCCCGAAGATCGCCATGCGCTGGGATTGGTGATGCCGTTCCAGACGTGGGAAAACGCAGTGCTCGGATATCACAACAATCCGGAATTCAGCGGCAAGTTTGGTTTGGCCGATCACAAGGCCATGATGGAAGATGCGAAGCGGAAGATCGAGAAATTTGATATTCGCCCAACGAACCCACATTTGCTGGCGATGAACTACTCCGGTGGGAACCAACAAAAGATCGTTATCGCACGCGAGATCGAGAACAACCCAGATGTGTTGCTAGTTGGCCAGCCAACGCGTGGGGTGGATATTGGGGCGATTGAATTCATCCACAAACAGATTGTGGCGCTGCGCGACCAAGGCAAAGCGGTGTTGTTGATCTCTGTTGAGCTAGAAGAAGTTTTGGCACTGTCGGACCGCATTATCGTTATGTTTGACGGTGTTATTCAGGGTGAACGTATGCCCAAGGAAACTAATGAACAGGAACTCGGCATGTTGATGGCCGGTATTGATCCGGAGGCATCGGCATGAACAAGGGATTACCTAAATGGGCGGACATCATCCTGATACCGCTGCTCAGCCTGACGCTGGCGTTTCTGGTTTCAGGGCTGATTGTGATGTTTATCGGCGAAAACCCTATTGAGGCTGTTAAGGTAATGCTTGTTGGTGAATTTGGCGATTCTGGTGCTTTCGGAAGATTCGGCATTGGCTATACGCTCTATTACACCACTAGCTTTATCTTCACCGGCCTTGCGGTTGCGGTGGCCTTTCATGCGCGGATGTTCAATATCGGTGGCGAGGGCCAGGCTGGTATGGGCGGTGTTGGGGTCGCCACGGTTCTGCTGTCAGTCGCTTGGCCACACTGGACGATTGCGATCGTCGCAGCCTCGCTGGGCGCGATGGCCTTCGGGGCAGCTTGGGCCGCTATTCCTGCGTATTTGCAGGCGAAACGCGGGTCTCACATTGTTATTACGACGATTATGTTCAACTGGATCGGCTCTGCGTTGATCGTTTATCTGCTGGTCGGGCCTATGCAGGCACCGGGTATGGTGCCGGAGACGGTCGGGTTTTCGGCGGGTTCGTCAATTCCGACACTGCACGAAATATTCCCGGCCTTTGACAAACACGCACCAGCAAACGTTAGCCTGTTCCTCGCGTTATTCGCGGCGGTTGGGGTCTGGGTTTTGATCTGGAAAACCCGGCTCGGGTATGAAATCCGCGCCTTTGGTCATTCCGAGAAAGCGGCAATTTATGCGGGCATCAAGCCTGTGAAGATCATCATGGTGGCCATGCTGGTTTCCGGTGCTTTGGCCGGCATGATGGCGGTGAACACGGTGCAGGGCGAGGCCGAACGGCTGATCCTCGACACGGTTCAGGGTGCAGGGTTCGTTGGTATCGCGGTGGCACTTATGGGCCGCTCGCATCCGGTGGGTGTTGTCTTGGCGGCCTTCCTGTTTGGCGTCCTTTATCAAGGTGGCAGCGAACTTCAGTATATTGGTATTCCGCGTGAAATGGTTGTAGTCATTCAGGCCTTGGTGATTATGTTCGTCGGGTCCTTGGAAAATATGGTTAGAATTCCGGTCGAACGTGCGTTCGTGCTTTTCAACAAGGGAGCTGCGTAATGGATTTTAACACAATTTTGCAGTTATTCGATTCCGCCGTCCGGCTCTCGACTCCATTGTTGCTCGCTTGTCTCGCGGGTTTGTATTCCGAGCGTTCCGGTATTTTTGATATCGGTCTAGAGGGCAAGATGCTGGCTGGTGCATTCGCGGCAGGGGCAATGTCGGCCTATGCCGGTATGCCTGTTACCGAGGGTGGTTTGGGTATGACTTGGGGCATGGCATGGATGGGCGCATTGGCGGCGGTTGCGGTTTCCATTGTGTTGGCGCTGATCCACGGATTTGCGTCAATCACATTGCGCGGGAATCAGTTGATTTCCGGTGTGGCGATTAATTTCTTCGCGGCGGGATCTACGGTTCTGATTGGGCAATACTGGTTCCAGTCGGGTGGGCAAACACCACCGTTAAGGGGTGCGCAGCGCTTCGAGGCAATTACGTTGCCTTTTGCAAAAACGCTGGAAGGCGTGCCGATCTTGGGTCCGACCTATCACGACCTGATTTCCGGACATAACGCTCTGGTTTATATGGCACTGTTGGCGGTTCCGCTGACATGGTGGCTGTTGTTCCGTACACGGTTTGGTCTGCGCCTTCGGGCGGTCGGGGAAAGTCCGGAGGCTGTGGATACGGCCGGCATCTCGGTCGTTCGACAACGCTATGTGGCGGTTTTGATCGCAGGCGTGCTGTGCGGGTTGGCGGGGGCCTATCTTAGCCTTGGGACCTCGGCAGCGGGGTTTGTTAAGGATATGAGCGCCGGTAAAGGCTTTATCGCGCTGGCCGCACTGATCTTTGCTAAATGGCAACCGAAATCGGCGCTGTTTGCCTGTCTGTTGTTTGGTTTCCTCGAAGCCATCGGCAACCGGTATCAAAGCATTGACCTGGGCGCGTTTGTGGTTCCGGTGCAGTTTATGCAAGCCTTGCCTTACATCCTGACGGTTGTGATTTTGGCTGGATTTATTGGCAAAGCGATTCCACCTGCGGCAGGCGGCGAACCGTATGTGAAGGAACGGTGATCACTTATATGCGATAATCGGCATATAATTAAGAAATTGCTCCGATTTGTCGCAGTTAAGAACTAGCGTTTTGTGGTGGGTTTGCTGTAGAGAAAGCGCACTAGAGCCCCCGTTTAGGTGAACCCATGCAAATCTATCTACCTATCGCCGAAATGTCGGTGAATATATTCCTGTTGATCGGCCTCGGTGGTATGGTCGGCATCCTGTCTGGCATGTTCGGCGTTGGCGGCGGTTTTCTTATGACGCCGCTTCTTTTCTTTATCGGAATTCCTCCGGCTGTTGCGGTCGCGACGGAGGCGAACCAGATTGTGGCTTCGTCATTCTCGGGCGTTCTGGCGCATGTGAAAAAGCGCACCGTGGATTTCAAGATGGGCACGGTCCTGTTGATGGGTGGTCTGCTTGGCGCGGCTGTCGGGGTGCAAGTCTTCAAATACCTTAAGGAAATCGGGCAAGTCGACCTGTTGATCACGCTGTCCTATGTGGTTTTCCTTGGCATGATCGGTGGCCTAATGTTCATCGAGAGCCTTGGCGCGATCCGTCGCTCCAAAAATCCGGCCCCTCCTAAAAAGGTTAAACGTCATACATGGATCCACGGTTTACCGTTGAAAATGCGGTTCCGTACATCGAACCTATATATCAGTGCGATCCCTCCGTTTGTTGTGGGGGCGCTGGTTGGTGTTCTGGCCGCGATTATGGGTGTCGGCGGCGGGTTTATCATGGTGCCCGCGATGATTTACATATTGGGCATGCCGACGAAAGTGGTTATCGGAACGTCGTTGTTTCAGATTATTTTCGTGACCGCGTTCACCACGATGATGCACGCGACGCAGAACTATACAGTTGATGCGGTGCTTGCACTGCTGTTGTTGCTTGGTGGTGTTATCGGGGCGCAGATCGGCACACGTATCGGCGTCAAGATGAAAGCCGAACAATTGCGTATTCTGCTGGCAATTATGGTGCTAGGCGTATGTCTGAAGCTGGGCCTTGATCTGGTTCTGACACCTTCCGAGCTGTTCTCTATTGGCGCAGGGGGTCACTGATATGCGGATTATTTTTCTAATCATCGGCCTGTTTGCAGCAACGATTGCTAATGCGCAGGAAACCATTGTTTCCGAACTTAGCCAAGATGGTGTGTCGATTACGGCCACCTTTGATGGCTCCGAAATCTTTCTTTTTGGTGCAATCAAGCGTGATGCTCCCTTGAACCTCAGTGCGGGTAAACTGGATGTTATCATTGAAGTTTCTGGCCCACCGACCAACACACTGGTGCGTCAGAAAGAGCGTAAAATTATAATCTGGGTGAATGCCGAGTCTGTGGAAATGGAACGTGCACCCAGCTATTACTCCATTGCGGCCACTGGTCCGCTGGAAGAGTTGGTATCTGAGAGCGAACGCTCGTTGCGTAACCTTGGGCTGGACTACGCAGTGCGCGTCGCCAATCCCGAGGACGAAGAGTTTCGTGAGGCTGTGATCCGGCTGCACCAGAAAAACGGGACTTATGCCACCGAGGTGACACCTGTAACGCTGACCGAGGAAACCCTGTTCACCACCAAGCTGGCGATGCCGGTGAATGTGGTCGAGGGGGAATACACGGTGAAAACCATGTTGGTTCGTGATCGACAGGTTATCAGTACGTCAATTTCAACCATTACCGTTCGCAAGACCGGCGTGGAAAAGTGGTTGTACGACTTGGCCCATGAACAGGCGTTTATCTATGGCCTTCTTTCACTGGCCGTCGCGTTGTTGGCTGGTTGGACAGCGTCTGAAGCTTTCCGCCGTATTCGCGGTTAGTTAATCTTCCGATCCTGTTAATTCCATTGGCGGGGTCGGGGTTTCAAGATCGGCAATGCCCAGCGGTTCGGTTGGGCGAGCCAGCATGTAACGGGTCACCCAACGCAACCGTGTTTCTGCCCGCGTGATGGCTACGTAAGCCAACCTTTTCCATACCGCTATTCCTGCTTCGGACCGGCCTGATCGGTAGGCGGCATATATGTCGGGCGCGAACAATTGTACCTCGGGCCATTGCGAGCCTTGTGCCTTGTGGATGGTCACTGCCGCGCCGTGCAGAAAGGTTGCCCCCATGCGGGCGGCAGAGGGGATGAAGGGTTCTTCGCGGTCCGGTGCCTCGATCTGGATGATGGTTGCGGCGTTGACGCGGGGGTCTAC
>JAPYON010000200.1 GCA_029938175.1 Paracoccaceae bacterium
GAAGGCCAATCATGCACTAACATTCAAACTGGACCAATCAACGGGGGCCGATCAGACGGGTTCTCTCTGCGTCCGTTTCTTGAAGGGCACACACCAGAGGACTGGCGCGACGCAGTGCATCTGGAACTGGACTTCGGCGAACCTGACAGGTTGACGGAATGGCAGATGGCGACGGGGGCTTCGACGAACGAGGCCAACTTGGCGATCCTGCGAGAGGAACGCTACAAGCTGGTGCATTTCAACGGTGACTTACCCCCGTTGATGTTTGATCTGGAAAACGATCCGGGCGAGCTGGTTAACTTGGCGGATGATCCGGCACATGCAGGCACGCTACTTCGCCTGACCCGAAAGTTGCTGAACCACCGCATGCGCCATTCGGACAGAACATTGGCGAACGTTAAGATCACGTCAGAAGGTGTCGTAAACTTTAACCCGTAGGACGTAGAGTGTAGGGTGGGCGATGCGCCCACCACCACTTTATTACATAAACTTTTGCCAATGATGGCACGCAACCTCGTGGCCAGTGCTCGAGTGTTCCAGCTCCGGCTCATCCTTGCGACAGATGTCTGTCGCGAACGGACAACGTGTCTGGAATTTGCAGCCCGGAGGTGGGTTGGTTGGTGACGGGATCTCACCCTCCAGCTTCTGTGCCACTTTCGGGTCATCCGGATCAAGCGACGGGATCGCGGACAGCAAGGCCTTGGTATATGGGTGACGCGGGGCTGCAAACAATTCGCGCGTTGGCGCAGTTTCCACCAGACGACCAAGATACATCACCGCGACGTGGTCGCAGACATGTGCCACAACGCTAAGGTCGTGACTGATGAACAGGAACGTCAGGCCCATTTCCTGCTGGATTTCTTTGAGCAAGTTCAGAACGTCCGCCTGAATGGAAACATCGAGTGCAGCCACAGATTCATCGGCAACCACAAAGTGTGGGCGCGAAACCAGCGCACGCGCAATCGAGATACGCTGGCGTTGGCCACCGGAAAACGCGTGCGGGAAACGACGTAGGTGCTCAAGGTTCAAACGGCATTTCGCGGCAATTTCACGAACACGTTCGTCTGTTTCTTCGCGGGATGATGTCAGACCCATAACTTCCAGCGGTTCGGCGATAATATCGCGAACGGTCATACGTGGACTTAGTGCCGCGTATGGGTCTTGGAAAATAAGCTGCGAACGTTTGCGATAGTCTTTTTCCTGCCCCTTATCCATTGTCGTCAACTCATACGTGACGCCTTCGTAGGTATATTTCACAGTACCGCGTGTGATCGGCGCAGCTTTCAGGCAGGCGCGGCCAAGCGTGGTTTTACCGGAACCCGACTCGCCCACCAGACCGAAGAAACTGCCTTTGGCGATGTCGAGGTTGATGCCGTCGACCGCCTTGACCACAGGTTTGGGGC
>JAPYON010000201.1 GCA_029938175.1 Paracoccaceae bacterium
CAGGGCATCGATAATGTTGTGTTGGAAAAACACACCCAGGAATATGTGTTGGGGCGCATCCGTGCAGGTGTTCTGGAACACGGCTTTGCCGATCTGATGCGTGAAGCCCAATGCGGTGACCGTATGGATGCGGAGGGCGAAATCCACCGCGGGTTTTACATTGCCCACGACGGCACCCGCGATCGTATAGACTTGAATGGCCTGACCGGCGGCAGTTCGGTTGTGGTTTACGGCCAGACCGAGTTGACCCGAGACCTGTATGAAGCCCGTGAAAAGATGGGCGGCAATGTCATTCACAACGCTATGGATGTTAAGCCGCATAATATTACATCTGACGCGCCATTTCTGACCTATGATAACGGTACTGAAACCATCCGGGTTGATTGCGATTATATCATCGGGGCCGACGGGTTTCACGGGATCAGTCGCAAATCCATTCCCAAGGACAAAATCCGTGAGTTTGAACGGGTCTATCCCTTCGGCTGGCTGGGCGTTCTGTCCAACACCAAACCCGTATCGCCCGAACTGATCTATGCCAAACACAAGCGCGGCTTTGCCTTATGTTCCATGCGCTCACAGATCCTTAGCCGTTACTATATACAAGTGCCCCTTACGGATACGGTTGACGACTGGTCAGACAATGCGTTCTGGGCAGAACTGAAACGCCGCCTGCCAAAAGATGTGGCAGACGCCCTAATTACAGGCCCATCGATTGAAAAAAGCATTGCCCCCTTGCGCAGCTTTGTGGCGGAACCGATGCGCTACGGCAATATGTTTCTGGCGGGCGACGCCGCACACATCGTACCGCCAACCGGTGCGCGCGGCCTGAATTCGGCGGCATCCGATATTTACTACCTCTACCACGCCATGCTGGATCACTATAAAAATGGCGATGATACCGGCCTTGGGACCTATTCACAAAAGGCATTGAAACGGGTCTGGAAAGGCCAGCGTTTCAGCTGGTGGATGACGACATTGCTGCATAGTTTTCCCGACAACAGTGCCTTTGATAAACACTTGCAACAGACTGATCTGGAATATCTCCTGTCATCGGAAAACGCGATGGCGTCACTGGCGGAAAACTATGTGGGCCTGCCGTTCTAAAGCGGGTTATATTCGGTTCTGTCGCAAAGATTTAGACACTCTAGCGATACTTAAAACAGGAAGCGGTGCTGTCAGACTAATTCGAACTAATCTCAGTTTACCGAAATCCGCCGGTAGTTAGGCGGAACAAAGCTGCCGCCATTCTGAGAGAGCGGCGGAACGATTTAGTTTGAAATTATCTCGTGAATAAAGGTGGCGTTCCTGGTTGAAATGGTTGTGGATGGAAGAATGAACGGAGGCGAATTTTTGCAAACTTCGCATACGCCGGAAACGAAGCATTGCTCGCTCTCGTCG
>JAPYON010000202.1 GCA_029938175.1 Paracoccaceae bacterium
GTGAAATTCAAGAAACTGGCTGGTGGCGGGTATTTCAAGATCATCAACCGCTCGGTGCCTGCGGCCCTCAGCAATATGGGTTATTCAACCAGCCAGATCGAGGAAATCATCTCATATGCGGTTGGTCATGGGACCATCGGCAATGCGCCGGGCATTAACCATACCTCGCTACTTGGTCATGGGTTTAGCGCAGTAGAAATTGACAAGGTCGAGGCGGCAATGCCGGCGGCGTTCGACATAAAGTTCGTGTTCAACCAGTGGACGTTGGGCGAGGACTTCTGCCGTAACACTCTTGGAATTCCTCAAGAAAAGCTTAACGACCCGTCGTTTGACCTGCTTCGCCATCTTGGATATACGCGCCAACAGATTAACGATGCTAATAACCATGTTTGCGGAACGATGACGTTGGAAGGTTCACCTTTCCTTAAGGAGGAGCATTACGAAGTATTCGACTGTGCCAACGTTTGCGGCCGGATCGGCAAACGGTATCTGAGCGTCGATAGCCACATTCATATGATGGCCGCAGCGCAGAGCTTCATATCCGGTGCTATTTCGAAAACGATCAACATGCCGAATGACGCAACCATCGAGGAATGTAAGGAGGCCTATGAGCTTAGCTGGTCCTTGGGTGTGAAGGCGAATGCACTTTATCGTGACGGCTCGAAACTTTCACAGCTGCTTTCGTCTGCGCTTATTGACGACGAGGACGAGGATCTAGAAGAAATCCTGAGCGAAGCAGCAGTGGCGGACCGTCCTGCAATTTTGGCCGAGAAGATTGTCGAGAAGATCATCGTCAAAGAAATTGCGCGTGGCCGTGAAAAGCTGCCACAGCGCCGTAAAGGCTATACGCAAAAGGCGATTGTTGGCGGACACAAGGTTTATCTTAGGACAGGTGAATACGAAGACGGCAATCTTGGTGAAATCTTTATTGATATGCACAAAGAGGGCGCAGGTTTCCGGGCGATGATGAATAACTTCGCCATCGCGATCTCTGTGGGGCTGCAATACGGTGTGCCGCTGGAAGAATTCGTCGATGCTTTTACGTTCACACGTTTTGAACCTGCGGGCATGGTGCAAGGCAACGACAGTATCAAGAATGCGACATCGATCCTTGACTATATCTTCCGCGAGTTGGCGGTATCCTATCTGGACCGCACCGATCTGGCACATGTCCAGCCGAGTGGCGAAAGTTTTGATGCCTTGGGGCGCGGTGCAGAAGAGGGTGTTAGCAACATCGGAGATGTTGGTGGCGATGTTGCGAAGTCTTCGATTGATATGATCCGTCAAATTTCTTCGACCGGATATCTGCGACAACGTGTGCCTGAAGATCTGGTCGCGATGCCTGCTCCGGAGACGGTGGTCGCAACGCAGGTTATTAGCGAGACTGTAAC
>JAPYON010000012.1 GCA_029938175.1 Paracoccaceae bacterium
AATCAAAGTGAAGCCTGCATGAAAATTGCCGTCGTTACATCCACCGTCACCGGACAAATTGATGCACTGCTGTCTGAGGCTGCTGGCAAACTGGAAGCCGAGGGCCTGCGTTTGTCCGGTGCAGTCAAAGTCACCGAACACTCCGAGGCGGGCGATCATCACTGCGATATGGACCTGCGAATTCTGCCCTCCGGCCCCGAAATTCGCATCACCCAGTCACTGGGCGAAGGGGCCAGCGGTTGCAGGCTCGATCCGGCAGGAATAGTTGCTGCCGTTGCTGCGGTCGAAAAAAACGATTTGGCTGCAATCGACATGTTTGTTCTTAATAAATTCGGCCCACAGGAAACCGAAGGTCGCGGGTTCTGCGACGCCATAGCGGGCGCCTTAGAACATGATATTCCGGTTCTAGTAGGCGTCGGTAAGAACTGCCAGACGGCGTTCGATACTTTCGTAGGCGGAATGGCCGAGCACTTGCCACCAGAATCCGACGCAATCTACGATTGGTGCAAAGCTGCGCTGCTGAAATCGTAAGGAGCGGTTTTGGAGGGGCCTATTTGGAAACCTCACCAATCCCGCCATGTGCCAGTGACCAACCCAGCGGGTCGGCGAAGAACTTCTCGACCTCGTCCAGCGTTTTCACATCAAAGTAATTCCCCGCCTTGGCTTCGGACAAAACGTCATGCCACGTAGCCAGATAGTGCAACGTAATCCCGTGCTCCGCCAAGTTCTCGCGGGTATTAGGGAAGATATCATAAAAGAAAATCAGCGCCGTATGATTGCAAACCCCGCCCGCATCCCGAATGGCCTGCACGAACTTGATCTTCGACCCGCCATCCGTGGTCATATCCTCGGCCAGCAGCACACGCTGACCCTCTTTCAGCACGCCCTCGACCTGCGAACCTTTACCATACCCCTTAGGCTGCTTGCGCACATACTGCATCGGCAGCCCCATCCGGTCTGCCATCCAGGCGCCGTAAGGAATACCGCCGGTTTCGCCGCCAGCCACGCTGTCAAATGCTTCGAGCCCAACGTTTCGTTGCACGGTAGCCACCAGAAAATCCACCATTGCGCCACGCGCGCTCGGATACGAGATAATCTCGCGGCAATCGATATAACTTGGTGAAATCAGACCCGAGGCCAGCTTATACGGATTTTCCACCTCAAAATTAACAGCCTTGATTTCCAGCAGCATCCGTGCTGTCAAACGGGCCATTTCCTTGGGGTCGATAAAAGCGGTCATGATGTTGTCCAATGCAATGGGAAGCCGGGGTCAAAGACAGTCACGTCGCCGACCTCGGTGTGGATTTTTTCAGGGAAACCGACTGGGTCGGCCTGTTTGATTAACGTAATCTTACTGCTGTTGGTTGGCAGACCGTAGAAGGCGGGGCCGTTGAGGGATGCAAACCTCTCTAACTTATCCAGCGCATTGGCGTTTTCAAACACATGTGCCAGACAGGACATAGTATTTGTCGACGAAAACACCCCGGCACAGCCACAAGCACTCTCCTTAGTCGGGTCTGAATGCGGCGCACTATCAGTGCCGAGGAAGAACCGCGCATCCCCCGAAGTTGCCGCCTCGACCAAAGCTACGCGATGCTCCTCACGCTTGGCGATGGGCAGGCAATAATAATGCGGCTTGATCCCGCCAACCAGCAGGTCGTTGCGGTTGATAATCAAGTGATGCGTGGTGATCGTAGCTCCCAGCCGTTCATCTTGCGACAACACATAGGCCACGCCGTCCGCAGTAGTGATATGCTCCATCACGACTTTCAAATCCGGCACTCGACGCCGCAGAGGGTCCAGCACGCGATCAATGAACACCGCCTCGCGATCAAAAATATCGACACTCGGATCAGTCACCTCGCCGTGCACACACAGCGGAAGGCCAATCTCGGCCATGCGCTCCAACACGCCCTGCACCTTGTCGAAGTTCGCGACACCCGAGTCCGAATTCGTCGTCGCCCCTGCCGGATAAAGCTTCACCGCCGTAATCAGCCCAGACGCATGCGCGGCCGCTACATCATCCGCGTCTGTGGTTTCGGTCAGATACAAGGTCATAAGCGGCGTGAAGTCCGCCCCCGAAGGCATCGCCGCCAAAATCCGCCCACGATACTCCGCCGCCTGTGCGCCCGCCACCACAGGAGGCACAAGGTTAGGCATGATAATAGCCCGCCCGAAATCCCGCACAGTCTCTGGCAACACCCCTTTCAGCATGGCACCATCACGCAAATGGAGGTGCCAGTCATCAGGGCTGGTGATGGTCAGGGTTTGCGTCATTATTGGCTCCGGTAGGGGTGTTTTCAGGCCCCGTATACCAGAAAGTGCGCGATAGGCTAGAGCGTTAAGGAACCCAAGCCGCCTTGATCGTTTCATTCCGTGCTTCACCAATAAATCTGGCCGCCACTCATTTCACGAACGGCAATCAAACCAATTATTGTAAGGTGCGGTTACTCGAGAGACATCCTATTTGTTGATTATAGCTTTTCTCTAAGTGCTTCGTAAGGGGTTTTGCCAGCATGTACGCCATGCGGCCTGTGGAAGTTGTAGAAGCGTTCCCATTCGTCAAGTTTAGCTTCGAGGTTAACGTCGCCCTCTTGCGCATCCCCTGCCAATCCCCCACATTCCCTTTTACCGGAATCATCCGGTAATAATTCTCAGGGCGGGGTGTAATTCCCCACCGGCGGTTATAGCCCGCGAGCGCCTCTCACGAGGGTCAGCAGATACTGGTGAAATTCCAGAGCCGACGGTTAAAGTCCGGATGGAAGAGAATAGGGTTCAGGCGTATGCTTGTGCTCCTTTTTCAATGCTCTGGGTTGGTGTCTGATATAAGGAGAAAACCATGACACTCACCCCGAAAATCGCCTTCATCAAGGCGAGCTGGCATGCCGATATTGTAGATCAGGCTTATACTGGTTTTACGGATCAGCTAACGGCAGATAACGCAGGCTACGAGGTTTCGGTCTTCACCGTCCCTGGTGCGTTCGAAATGCCGCTGTTGGCCAAACGTCTGGCCAAGAAGGGTTATGACGCAGTAGTGGTGGCCGCGCTTGTGGTTGACGGCGGCATTTATCGCCATGATTTTGTCGCCGCAGCTGTGGTTAATGGCCTTATGGCGGCGCAATTGGAAACTGACGTGCCTATGTTCTCGGTCTCGCTAACCCCGCACCATTTCCATGCCAACGCCGAGCACGTCGAATTCTACACAGCACATTTCGTCAAAAAAGGTGCCGAGGCCGCCAAGGCTGTGCAGCAGGTGTTAAGCCTCGATCTGTAGGATCTGTAGCCCCCACGCACCAAAGCGCGTTTACCCCCCCCTCGCAGACTTCAAACTATGTTTAGGCGAGGGGGAACTTATGTGGAAAAACCAGCGGTTATGTGAACTTCTCGAAATCGAGCATCCGATTATTCAGGCCCCATACGCAAAGCCTCAGCCAAAATGGACAACGAGTATGCCATCGCTCTTTGCTCAGGTCAGGCGGTGGGCCTGATCCGCGCCGCCAGCACGACCGAGGTTTTTAACGATTTGGTAACGCAAACTAACGAAGCGTTAACTTTGCTAACTTAACTTTCCAACCACAATTTCAGGAATTGTCTGTCTGTCCAAACAGAATCTTCTGGGCTTCTTTGTTTTGCCCAGCCTCCATCCGGTTATGTTTGGAAACCGCGCGACCAGCCTTAACCGCAGGGCGGGCATACATACGATCCAGCCATGCTTCCATATGCGGGAACTGCTTGATGTCTTGCTGCTGACCTTCCCACAAGCACGCCCACGGCCAAATCGCCATGTCCGCGATGGAATATTCGCCTGCCACATAATCGCGACCCTCAAGGCGGCGGTTCAGCACGCCATACAGCCGTCCAGTTTCATTGCGATAACGGTCCTTGGCATAGGGCAATACATGCGGAGGATTCATTACAGGTGCATACTTCAGGAAATGGTGTGCCTGTCCTGCCATCGGCCCCAGTCCACCCATCTGCCACATTAACCATTGATTAACCTCGATACGATTGCGCTCGGACGAGCCACCGAACTTGCCGGTCTTGCGGGCAAGGTACTGCAAAATTGCGCCGCTTTCGAAAATGGAAATCGGTTCACCATCCGGCCCATCGGGGTCGATAATTACAGGCATCCGGTTGTTTGGCGAAATCTTCAGGAAATCCGGTTCGAATTGATCGCCAGCCGCGATATTCACCAAATTCAGGTTATTCGGCAGCCCCATTTCCGCAAGTGCAATGGTGATCTTCCAACCATTCGGCGTCGGCCAGTAATATAGTTCAATAGGTTTAGTCATAGTCTGCTCCAGCTTGTGTTCAACAGGAACATCAGTGCTTTGCCCCCCAAGCGCAAGACCTTCACACCATCATGTAACTGATTGACGAATGCACACCCTGAGCGTATGAAGCCAGTAGTGGCGCTTTGTAGGACTGGATTGCGGGCCACTTTAAATATTCTGCTAAAGAGGTCGAGGCCCGCAAAGCCCCGATCAGGGAACTATGTAAAGGGGCCGCAAATTCCGGATATTGATATGAAAAACACATGGAAAACACGCACTAAGCTTGTGCATGAAGGCACGCGACGCAGTCAGTACGGCGAGGTCTCGGAAGCGATTTTTATGACGCAGGGGTATGTTTATCCCAACGCCGAAGCTGCCAAAGCGCGTTTTGTTGAATGCGGCGACGACGAATACATCTATTCGCGTTATACAAACCCCACTGTGTCTATGTTTGAGGACCGCATTGCCGCCCTTGAAGGTGCCGAAGATGCGTTTGCCACTGCTACAGGTATGGCCGCCGTTAACGGCGCGTTGTTTTGCCAGCTAAAGGCAGGAGACCATGTAGTTTCGGCCAAGGCGCTGTTCGGCTCGTGCCTGTTCATCCTTGAAGAATTGCTACCAAGTTTCGGTGTCGAAGTAACCTTTGTCGAGGGCACAGATCTGGAAGCCTGGCGCGCCGCAATGCGCCCGAACACCAAGCTGGCGTTTGTCGAGGCTATCTCGAACCCGACACTGCAAACAGCTGATATTTCTGGCATCTCCGAAGTCATCCATGCGGGCGGGGCGAAGCTGATCGTAGACAATGTTTTCGCCACACCGATTTTTCAGCGCACGCTGGAACTGGGCGCGGATATTGTCGTTTACTCTGCCACCAAGCACATCGACGGACAGGGCCGATGTCTTGGCGGTGTTGTGCTGGGCACCAAAGAATTCATTCGCGGTGAACTGGAAACCTACCTGAAGCACACCGGCGGCGCGCTTAGTCCGTTTAACGCGTGGGTGATGCTGAAAGGTCTTGAGACGCTTGATCTGCGGTGTAATGCGCAAGCTGATACAGCTTTGAAGATCGCGAAGGCGGTCGAGGGACATCCCAAGCTATTGAACACTATCTATCCTGGGCTGGAAAGCCATCCACAGTTCGCGCTGGCCTCAAGACAAATGACCGCAGGCGGAACGGTGGTTTCCATCGACATCAAAGGCGGGCAGGAGGCTACGTTCAAATTTCTTAACGCTCTGGAAATCATTTTGCTGTCGAACAATCTGGGTGATGCTAAAAGTCTGGTCACGCATCCGGCAACGACGACACATCAACGATTATCACCTGAAATGCTTGCAGACTTGGGGATTACGGACGGTTTAGTACGAATTTCTGTCGGGCTTGAGGATGCGGATGATCTGTTGACTGATATACTTCAGGCCTTGGATGTGGCCTAATTACACCTAAAGATTAATTAAATGTGAATTAATCATCCTTGGTAAGCTTATTGTTAACACTTTTTTGAAAAGGTAAAAAATGTGTTAACAATGGGGATGGTCAAGCAAACGGCTTGTATTTGGCGTAATGCCCCCCAAGTCTGCTTTGATAGGAGAAATGCAACGTGAACGTATATGACCCGGAAATTCTTGCGAAGGACGATGACCTGATTGTCGAACGTCCTACCCGTGCGCAAGCCGAAGAGGCCGTGCGCACATTACTGCGTTGGGCAGGCGACGACCCCAACCGCGAAGGCCTGATGGATACTCCGCGCCGAGTGACCGAGGCATATGGAGAGTGGTTCCGCGGTTATAGCGCAGACCCCGTCGATATGCTGCAACGGACCTTTGGCGAGGTTGAGGGCTATGACGAAATGGTCGTTCTGCGGGACATCCGTTACGAGTCCTATTGCGAACATCACATGGCCCCGATCATCGGGGTCGCCCACATCGGGTATATTCCGACCGACCGTGTGGTTGGGATTTCTAAACTTGCCCGCGTCGTAGACGCCTTCGCAAAACGTTTGCAGGTTCAGGAAAAGATGACAGCGCAAATCGCGCAGGCATTGTTCGATGTTCTTGAGCCCCACGGCGTTGCTGTCATGATCGAGGGCGAGCATCACTGCATGTCCACCCGCGGCGTTCATAAGCCGGGCGTCAGCATGGTGACATCCAAGATGTTGGGCAGTTTCCGCGACGACCTCGAACTGCGCAAAGAATTCCTTAGCGTTATCGGTAATCCCGTAAACCGGGGCAGTTAAGCCAGTTATACAAGGCTGGCGAGGTAATGCGTCAGCCTTTTTCTGGCCCATTTGCATGTAGTATACATATATTGCATTATGCATGTATGAAGTTGATACCCGAAAAACATTTGCAGCACTGGATAAACCGCCTTGGTTTTGTGCTGCGGCGCGATTTGCAAATTCGTTTTCGCCAGCATGGCATTCGTCTTGGTGCCGAGGAATGGTCCGTTCTGTTGCTACTTTGGCAAAAGGATAATCGCACAACGGGTGACCTGGCAGACCTTACAGTTAAAGACCAGACAACTATGACCCGTTTGCTGGACGGTTTGGTGCGTAAGAATTTGTTAACCCGCGTCCCTGACCCCGACGACCGTCGCCGTGCCAGGATTTCTCTAAGCCCGCAGGGCACGGACATGCAGTCGCAACTGGTTCCAATCGCGCTGGGTTTGATCCAGCAAAGCCAGAAGGGGATTTCGACGGATGACCTGCACACCACACGTCGAGTATTGCAACAGATGACCCAGAACATGCTTGAGCCGGAGGTAGAAGAATGACCGATTATAATTATGACAAGTTTTCTGCATTGCATTATGCGCTCGATAATTTCGGTGGACCTCAACCGGGGCAAAAAACACCCGACTTCGCGGAGCAAACAACTGATGGATCTTTGCACAACCAGTTGGATTTCGAAGGCGAATTTCTAGTGCTCGAAATTGGCAGCATCACCTGCCCGTTGTTCCAAAGCCGGCGCGGGGTGATGAAGGCGTTATCGGAAACTTACCTGAACGCAAGTTTCGCGATCCTCTACGTGCGCGAGGCTCATCCTGGTGACAGCCGCCCGCAACATAAAATACGGCGGGCAAGCTGGCCAACGCCCGCGCGCTGCAATCCGGGGATAACGAGGGCCGCCATATCCTGATCGACCAATTTGATAGCACGGCGCACAAGGCCTATGGCAGTTTCCCCAATGCCGTTTTCATAATTAATCAAAACGGCTGCATTCTGTATTATTCCGACTGGAACAACCCAACCGCTACAGGCAAGGCGCTGAAAGCATTAAAAAGCGGTAAACCAGCATCGGGTATGGGAATTTTTCTGCCCGTAAAGCCTCCCATCACCCTGAAAACGTTGCGAGAAGCAAGAAAAGGTGCTGGGTTTGATTTTGCACGTAGTTTACCCGCTTTGGTATGTAAAAAACTGGTGAAGAGAAATTTAAGAGTGTTAACGGCGCGGGCCCCTGCGATCGCGCCAGATGCCAAATGTTAATGCGGGCTTCTGACTTGACAGTTTGATGTGCAACGGCCAAGCCTTGCCACATGATTGATCTACGACCAGTTGGATATATCGTCGGCCTTTTAGTGGCGGTGTTGGGGGGAACCATGTTGGTGCCCTTTGCCGTTGATTTCTTTTACGGAAATCCCGACACGGGCAACTTTGCTCTGTCTGCCATGATAACAATCGTTGCAGGCAGCCTAATGGCGCTGGCAACGGCAAATGCGTCTTTGCGGACGTTAAATATTCAGCAAACATTCCTGTTAACAACGCTAAGCTGGTTGGTATTGCCCGTCTTTGGCGCGCTGCCGTTCTGGTTGGGCGAACCCGGTGCCAGCTATACGGATGCTTTTTTCGAGGCGATGTCCGGCCTGACCACCACCGGTTCTACGGTTTTCACGCAACTTGAAACCTTACCCGAAGGAACATTGCTGTGGCGCGGATTGATGCAATGGTTCGGCGGGGTGGGTATCATCGTTGTGGCCATGGCCTTCATGCCGACCTTGAAAGTTGGCGGCATGCAGATTTTCCGATCCGAGGGCTTTGATACTATCGGTAAAGTCCTGCCGCGCGCTGCCGAGATAGCCACCTCTATCTCGATTATTTACCTTATGATAACCGCTGCCTGCGCGGTGTCCTATGCAGCTGTAGGCATGGATTTCTTCGACGCTATTGTGCATTCGTTAACCACTGTTGCGACGGGCGGTTTCGCGAATTACGACGACTCTTTCGCCGGATTCAGCGATGCAACGGAATACGTGGCCACAGTGTTCATGGTCTTGGCCAGCTTGCCGTTCATCCGGTATGTGCAAATGCTTAACGGCAGCGGCAAACCACTGTTTAAGGATTCACAAGTCTGGGCATTCTTTGGTTTTTGGGCCTTTCTGGTCCTTAGCATGGCTGCCTATAGGTATTTCAACGCGCCGATCGCGGCCGAGCAAACGTTCCGGCAATCGCTGTTCAATGTCACCTCGATCCTTACGGGCACAGGTTATGCCAGCACCGATTACAACCTGTGGGGCGGCTTTCCGGTGACGATGTTTTTCTTAATGGGGCTAGTCGGAGGCTGCGCTGGGTCAACCTGTTGTTCTATCAAAATATTCCGGTTTCAGTTGCTCGTTGCGGCGGTGCGTAGCCAGATACAGAAAATCCATACCCCAAGCGGTGTCTTCACCCCGCGTTATCAGGGGCGGCGTGTGGGCGAAGACGTCATGAGCTCGGTCACCGCGTTTTTCGTTGCTTTCATGCTATCGCTGGCGCTATTGGCGATCGCCCTTGGATTGTTGGGTCTGGATGCGATGACAGCCATATCCGGTGCGGCCACTGCGTTGGCAAACATCGGCCCTGGTTTGGGCGACCAGATCGGGCCATCGGGTAATTTCGAAAGCTTGCCTGACGCCGCCAAATGGGTTCTTAGCGCTGCAATGTTGATTGGGCGCTTAGAGCTGCTGGCCGTTTACGTTCTGTTTACCACCGCGTTCTGGAGAAGCTGATATGACTGGAGATTCCCTTGATCCCGAAGACTGGGATAGTTTTCGCGCGACCGCCCATGACATGCTGGAGGCTGCACTGGACAAGATGCAATCTGCCACCGAGGGTCGAGTTTGGACCCCGCTGCCCGATGGTATTAAGCAATCGTTAACGTCAGATTTGCCGCGCGAGGGCATAGGTATTGAACGGACACAACAGGCTGTTCAAGCCCTGATGCCATATGGCGTTGGCAACACGCATCCGCGTTTCTTTGGCTGGGTGCATGGTGCGGGCAGCCCGAATGGTTTGGTGGCAGACATTGCCGCTGCGGCGATGAATGCCAATCTTGGCGGGCGGGATCACGGGGCGATTTATGTTGAACGGCAGGTTGTCCAGTGGGTGCGGTCGTTGTTCGAATTTCCCGATACAGCCAGCGGTTTAGTAGTCTCGGGAACCTCGATGGCGACGGTGGTGGCGTTGAAGGTTGCGCGCGATGTAAAACTGGCATTTGCAAATCAACGCGTCGGGTCAAGCGGTGTGGAACTGGTCGGTTATACCTCGGTGCAGACGCATAATTGTGTGGCGCGAGCCTTCGATTTGTTGGGCTTGGGCACGGATGCGCTGCGTCTGATCGCGGTGGACGAAAACTTCGAAATGGACGTCGCGGCGTTAAAATCCGCAATTGCAGCGGATAAAGTCGCAGGAAAAGTCCCGTTCTGCATTGTCGGGACGGCTGGAAGCGTGAATGTCGGGGCGATTGATGATCTGGATGCCATCGCCGACATCGCGGCAGCCGAGGATATCTGGTTCCACGTTGACGGTGCGTTCGGGGCCAGTTGCATGTTGTCTGAAGAATTGCGCCCACGTCTTATCGGGATCACACGCGCGGATTCATTGGCGTTTGATTTTCATAAGTGGTGGCACGTAAATTACGCGGTCGGCTTTGTGCTGATCCGACATGATGCGGATCATTTGCGTAGTTTTACCATGCAGGCGGAATACCTAGCCGGGCAAAAACGCGGGCTGGCGGCTGGTGGGCCGTGGCCAACCGACTATGGACCGGAATTATCGCGTGGGTTTCGGGCGCTGAAAGTCTGGACGCAGTTGATGGAACATGGCGCCGATAAGCTGGGAGCATCAATCAAGCAGAACTGTGAATTGGCGCAATATCTGGCGGAGATGGTCAAGGCCGAGCGGCAGTTGATATTATGCGCGCCCGTATCACTGAACATCGTGTGTTTCGCCTATGACGCGACGCGGGTTGGTATTAACGATGAAATCGTGATGGAGCTGCAAACACGCGGGATTGCTGCACCCTCGACGACGACGATCAAAGGCCAGACGGTAATCCGGCTTTGTATCGCCAATCACCGCACGACGCGGGCCGATATTGATTTGACGTTGACGGAAATTCTACGAATTGGATGTGAACTGTCCAATTGACCCTTAGGTCCACATTCCGTATTGAGACATCAATCGTTTAGCCAAAGCACCCGAGGCCGTTATGAACACCGAATTCGCAGGTAAGCCCAGTTCCTTTCAAGAGATCATTCTGCGCCTACAGTCTTATTGGGCGGCGCACGGCTGCGCGATTTTGCAACCTTATGACATGGAAGTCGGGGCGGGAACGTTCCATCCGGCGACCACGTTGCGGTCACTTGGACCAAAACCATGGGCGGCGGCTTATGTGCAGCCCTCAAGGCGACCAACGGATGGGCGGTACGGCGAGAACCCGAACCGTCTTCAGCATTATTATCAATATCAGGTCATCATAAAACCCAGCCCACCTGATTTGCAGGAGCTGTATCTTGGCAGTCTGCAAGCTATCGGCATCGATATGGAGATGCACGACATCCGTTTCGTCGAAGACGACTGGGAATCCCCGACGCTGGGCGCTTGGGGTCTTGGCTGGGAAGTTTGGTGCGACGGCATGGAAGTCAGCCAGTTCACTTATTTACAGCAGGTCGGCGGGCAGGATTGCAATCCGGTATCCGGCGAGTTGACGTATGGGTTGGAGCGTCTGGCGATGTATGTTCTGGGTGTCGATCATGTTATGGACATGCCGTTCAATGACCCGCAATCGCCAACCGCAATGACCTACGGCGATATCTTTTTGCAAACCGAGCAGGAATATTCTCGCTGGAACTTTGATGTGGTGGACACTGATACTCTACTGAAGCATTTCGAGGATGCCGAGGCCGAATGTGGCCGTATTCTTGACGCGCCAGCCACTGACCCCAAAACGGGCCGTGAAATTGTTATGGTGCATCCGGCCTATGATCAGGCCATCAAGGCCAGCCATGTGTTCAACCTTCTGGACGCTCGTGGTGTGATTTCGGTGACCGAGCGTCAAGCCTATATTGGACGCGTGCGCGCGTTAACTAAAGCATGTGCGGATGCATTCGTTCTGACCGAGGCGGGTGGCGCATGAACGGCAAGATTTTAATAAGCGGGTTCGCAGCTTTTGTCGCGATTTTTGCTGCGGGCCTCTACTACGCCCTTGTTTACGCGTATTATGAAAAGGTTAACGATGTTCCGGAGATCATGGTGCAGGACCGCACCATCGCTGTTACGAATTACGAGGGCATTGACGCAACAAGTTCCGGCTTGAAACTGCGTGGGTGCTTCGGTGTGACCCCAGCGGATTTCGAGGGCTTGGCCCAAGGCCTCAACGCGATCCCGCTTTCCGCACCCAAGTGGTTTGAGTGCTTTGATGTCAAGGCGATTCAGACTGACCTCGATGCGGGGCGGGCGGTTGCTTATCTGGCGGCTGAAAACGAAAAAGACGGGATTGACCGTGTGATCGCGGTTTATCCTGACGGGCGCGCGTATCAGTGGCGTCAATTGAACGAAAAGTATCAGGAATAATTATGGCCGATCTTCTGCTTGAAATCTTCTCCGAGGAAATCCCTGCACGGATGCAAAAACGAGCTGCGGAGGATCTGAAAAAGTTTATCACCGACGGAATCGTCGAGGCGGGGATTACGTATGAATCTACGGCAGCTTTCGTTACGCCACGTCGATTGTGCCTAAGTGTGGTTGGTGTGCTGGAGGAATCCCCGACATTGCATGAAGAGCGCAAAGGGCCACGTGTGGATGCGCCTGAAAAGGCAATCGAGGGGTTTTTGCGCGGCGTTGGTCTGACGCTGGATGATTTGAGCATTCAGGACAGCAAAAAAGGCCAGTTCTATGTCGCCGTCATCGAGAAACCCGGACGTCTGGCTAGCGATGTTGTTGCCGAGGTAGTCGAAGCGACTATTCGTAAGTTCCTATGGCCCAAATCCATGCGTTGGGGCAACGGTACGCTGCGGTGGGTGCGGCCGATTCATTCGATTTTGAGTATTTTAAGCAAAGAAGAAGGCGCGGATATTGTGCCGTTGAATATCGACGGGATTGTCTCGGGGAATACCACAGAGGGGCATCGGTTTATGGGATCGGGGCGATTTGCTGTGACCTCGTTTGTGGATTATGAGGCTAAGTTGAAGGCGGCGGGCGTGATTTTGCAGGCGTCGGAACGTGCAGAAACGATTTGGTCGGATGCGACCAGTCTGGCTTTTGCACAAGGTCTGGAAGTGGTCGAGGATGCGGTCCTGTTGGCCGAAGTTTCTGGCCTTGTGGAATGGCCAGTAGTGTTGCTTGGTGATATTGCCGAGGACTTCTTGGATCTTCCGCCGGAGGTGTTGCAAACGTCGATGCGCGAGCACCAGAAGTTTTTCAGTGTGCGTAATACGAAAACGGGACGGATCGAGAAGTTTATTACTGTGGCCAACCGCGAGACGGTGGATGGTGGTGCGACTATTTTGGCGGGCAACCAAAAGGTACTGTTTGCGCGACTTTCGGATGCGAAGTTCTTTTGGGAAAACGACCTGAGAGTGTCGCTTGAGTATATGGCCGCCAAGCTGTCGAATGTAACGTTCCACAACAAGCTGGGCACGCAAGCAGAGCGGATTGAGCGGATTGCGGCGCTTGCCCGCGAGATTGCGCCGATTGTTGGCGCGGATGCGGATTTGGCAGAGGCTGCGGCGAAAATTGCCAAGGCGGATTTGTCGTCTGAAATGGTTTACGAGTTCCCCGAGCTGCAAGGCTTGATGGGGCGGTATTATGCGCAGGCTGCGGGATTGCCGCAGGAAGTCGCGAACGCTTGTCAGGCGCATTACTCGCCGCTTGGGCCGTCTGATGATGTGCCGAGCGAGCCGGTTTCGGTGGCGGTGGCATTGGCGGATAAGTTGGATACGCTGACGGGTTTCTGGGCGATTGACGAGAAGCCTACAGGGTCTAAGGATCCGTTTGCGCTGCGACGGGCTGCGCTTGGGGTTATTCGGTTGGTGCTGGAGAACGATTTGCGTGTTGGATTGATTGACATTGTAGAGTCGCAGTTTCATTTTTTTCGAAAAGATATTCCCGGAAGCGTTGGATATGTAAGCCGAGGTTGGCGTGGGAAAAAACTATCGGATAACACTATCAAACTAATGGCCTTCTTCCATGACCGTCTAAAAGTCCACCTGAAATCCGAAGGCGTCACCCACGATGTTATCGACGCTTGTCTTGCGATGTCGAATAACGACGACCTGACCTTGCTGGTTAACCGCGCCAATGCGTTGCAAGAATTTGTGAAGTCAGACGACGGTGTGAACCTTTTGCAAGGCTATAAACGCGCCAACAATATTTTGGCGGCGGAAGAGAAAAGGGATGGGGTTTCTTATGAGGGCGATCCCGAGGTGAAATTCGCCGAAGAGGCCGAGGAGAAATTCTTGTTTGCGGCCCTCGATTCCGCCGAGCCTGCGATTGCCGCCGCGCTAGAGGTCAAGGATTTCTCTGCGGCGATGGCAGCTATGGCAGCGTTGCGGGCGCCTATTGATGCGTTTTTTGACAGCACTCAGGTGAATTCCGACAACCAGATTGTGCGCCGTAACCGCCTGTGTTTATTGAACCGCATTCGCATTGTCATGCATCGGGTAGCGATTTTCAGCGCGCTGAACGGCTAACGCGGCAATTCTATTGCCAAACGAAAACGCATAGCTATGCTGCACTGCAAGATATGCAGGAGCAGTCATGGTTATTCGTCTAAACGCCGACAGTGAAATCGCCGCCAGTACTTTTGGTGCGCGGGCGGCAAGGCTGGCTGCAATGGCGAAGCTCGGCTTGCCGGTTCCTGATGCAGTCTTGTTGTCGAAAACTACGGTTCAAGCGATCGCGCAACGGGGGGATATTCCCACCTTGCCTGATGATCTGCTTCATGGTGGCCTGCTGTCGGTTCGTTCGAGTCCCGAGAACCTCGATTGGGGTGGCCCCACGGCAATTCTGAACATTGGTGTTAATGACGCGTTCGTTGAAAACAGCGGTTCCGTCGGGTTTCGCGGGGCGGTCGGTCTGTATCGCCGGTTTATCCAGCGGTATGCGACCAGCGTTGAACACCTCGACCCAGAGGATTTCGAGAACCTCTATTACGGGCAGCTAAAAAAGACCGGTGTTGATCGTGTTGACGGCTTGTCCGATCAGGAGATGGTCGAGATGTTGGAAAATTTCAAAGCTCTGTTCGAGGCCGAGGTTGGGACGTCCTTTCCGGAAGATCCGGTGGAACAGTTGAACGGGGTGTTGCAATCAGTTGCCAAGGCATGGAATGCGCCAACCGCAAAAATACTGCGGCTGGCCAAGGGCGCGCCTGAAGATGCGGGATTGGCCATTGTTGTGCAGCGCATGGCGTTGGGTCTTGGCCCCGACAGTGGTGCTGGGGTTGTGCAAATGGTCGACAGCAACACTGGTCGTGCGCGGCTGCGGGGGCGGTATTTGCCACAAGCGCAGGGGCTTGATGCGATGATGGGTGCGCGTGCTCCGACGATGATAACAACCGAGGAGCAAGCAGAAGCGGGGCTGGAAGCACCCTCGCTTGAACAAATGTTACCAGATGTAATCGAGCGGCTGGTGGATATTGGCAAGGTCGCAGCGATGGGCGTAGGTGACGCGTTCCGGTTTGAATTCACCGTTCAAAATGGCGAGGTATTTGTGCTGGACGCAATGCCTGCAAATCGCACGGCCCGTGCATCATTACGGATTGCGGTGGATCTGGCTGAACAGGGCGCGATCACTCGAAACGAGGCGTTGTTACGGATCGAACCGCGTAATCTGGTGGAACATCTGCACACGCAAATTGACCCCACCGCAACGCCAGATGTGTTTGGTACAGGCTTGCGTGCCAGCCCAGGTGCTGCGACCGGCAAGATTGTTTTTTCGCCCGAGGCGGCGATGGTTTCCGAATCGCAAGAGGACCCCTGTATTCTGGTGCGAGTGGAAACCAGCCCAGAGGATATTCGCGGCATGCACTCGGCCAAGGGAGTGTTGACCGTTCGCGGCGGTATGACCAGCCACGCGGCCGTGATAGCTCGCGGGCTTGGGTTGCCCTGCGTAGTCGGGGCCGGCGATTTGAAACTGGATTTGGCCAATCAAACCATAACTACGCTGGACGGTCGGGTGTTTCGGGTGGGCGATGTGATCACTGTTGACGGAACCAACGGGCAGGCGATGGTCGGTGCACCGAAAATGATATTGCCGGAGCTGGGTGTGGCGTTTCTGACAATTATGGAATGGGCCGACAAGGCACGTACGATCGGTGTGCGGGCGAATGCGGACACCCCTTCCGATGCGCGGGTGGCACGGGATTTTAAGGTGGACGGCATAGGCCTTTGCCGAACCGAGCATATGTTTTTTGAGGAGGACCGCATCACCGTTATGCGCGAAATGATTCTTGCCAACACCGAAGTTGAGCGTCGAGAAGCCTTGGATCGTTTGCTACCCATGCAGCGCAGTGACTTTATCGAACTTTTCGAGATTATGCGCGGTCTGCCTGTGACGATCCGGTTGCTGGACCCTCCATTGCATGAATTTCTACCCCACTCGCACGACGAAATGCTGGATTTGGCACAAGCGATGGACATGCCGGTCAGCAAAGTCATCGCCCGCGCTGACGGCTTGAAAGAGTTCAATCCTATGCTGGGTAAACGCGGCGTGCGTCTTGGCGTGACCATGCCGGAGATCTACGAAATGCAGGCCCGTGCAATTTTTGAGGCGGCGGTTGAGGTTAGTCAGTCTTCAGGCGAAGAAGTCGTTCCCGAGGTGATGATCCCCCTGGTTTCCGCAAATCGCGAGGTAGAGTTGGTAAAGAACAGCGTAGATCGTATCGCGGCCGATGTGCGCCTTGAAACAGGACACGCATTGAAATTCAAGTTAGGCGTGATGGTCGAGACGCCACGTGCGGCCTTACGGGCCGGAGATTTGGCCGAAAACAGTGCGTTCTTAAGTTTTGGAACTAACGATTTGACCCAGATGACTTATGGCCTGTCACGCGACGATGCAGGGCGGTTCATGCGTGATTATATCAATCTGGACGTTTATCACGAAGACCCGTTCCATACGCTGGATCTTGAGGGGGTGGGCGAGTTGCTTTTGATGGCGGCAAATCGCGGGCGTGAACGTAACAACGATCTGGTTTTGGGTTTGTGTGGAGAGCACGGTGGTGATCCCGCCTCGGTCCGGTTCTGCAAGGTCGCAGGCTTTGATTACGTGTCGTGTTCGCCGTTTCGTGTCCCAATCGCGCGACTTGCAGCGGCGCAGGCCAGTATTCTGACCGACGAATAGAATCGTTTTGTAGGGAACCGTACTAAATCGCCAGATTTTTCCGAAATTCACGTCTTACGAGAAATGGCCTTACTGACCACTATCTACGCGATATTGCACCGTGTCCCCAATAAAAAAGGGACTTTCGCTTGTAATTGCAATCTATGGCCCCATGTTACGGTGCGACCTGCTTGCAGAAGTCTGAAAAATCTGGACTCGTGACGGATTCTGACTATGTATCAGTTTCTGACAATGTGATGGGGTTAAGAATTTTAGCTACTGTTCGGGTGGATTGAGACGCGAGGTGACCGATGACCAGAGTAACGAGTGCGCGATTGACGCGCGGTGCAAACCGCGTGGTTGTTGGGGCTGCGTCTGCAGTTGTAGGAATACTCGTTGCGTTTGGCGTTGCAAGTGCTGAGCTGCCTGATGCTGAATACTCGGTCGATCCGAACCAGCAGGTCCTCGATCAGATTAGAAACATGATGATGCAAGAAAACGCGACGCTGACTGCGCTGGGTGCTGACCGTCTGGCGGAACTTAGCGGTCTTCGTGTCGTTCGGCCGGTTGCGCCTGATACGCGAATGAGCTCATTCTCGATATTTGGGTCAAGTGTCGGGGCTGGATCGGAAGAGGATAAGCAATCCAGCGAAATGGCAAGCGCCGCGCAAAGCGGAACACTATCGGTTGATCTTGGCGCACATGTTGCCGCTGGTTTTACCACCGAAGTGTTGGATTCTATGTCTTCTGCCTCGGGCGACCTCAGCTGGCAATGCCTGACTGAAGCTCTTTATTTCGAAGCGCGCAGCGAGACGCTGGAGGGCCAGTTTGCCGTTGGCGAAGTTATTCTGAACCGTGTTGATTCATCCCGTTTCCCGAATTCTGTTTGCGGCGTGATTACGCAGGGCGCTCATAGGCTGAACGCTTGCCAGTTTTCGTATAATTGCGACGGCAAAGCCGAGTATTTTGCCGAGGCTAAGGCCTATGCCCGGTCAGGTAAACTGGCCAAGATGTTGATTGATGGTCGGGC
The DNA here is from genome assembly GCA_029938175.1 of Paracoccaceae bacterium. Lineage (GTDB taxonomy): Bacteria > Pseudomonadota > Alphaproteobacteria > Rhodobacterales > Rhodobacteraceae > NORP23. Next base: position 17,874 of record JAPYON010000012.1, read on the forward strand.
GCGTGTGCTGACGGCTGGCGCAACATATTACCATGCAAGCTCGGTCAGTCCCAGTTGGGCGCGCAGCTTTACGCAAACAGTGCAGATCGGGCGGCATATATTTTACAGTGCTGAAAAAGCTACGAATTAGTTCTACCCTGCGAAATTATGGCTAGCGCAGATGTATCTGCATGTCGTGTCATCCTGTACGAAACCGGATGAAGTCTCCATCCGTGTAAATTGCCAGTTTAACATGTTCTTCCTGTGCTGTGCAGACGCCAGCCAACTTTGCACAAACTCGTGTGCCAACGAGCCGTAGCTGTGTTGCGGCACGGCTGTTCCGGAATTCGCGTAAGTGAATTTATATTTTCCGCGTGTAACCGTTAAAATTTTTTTGTCACCCAGAACAAACAGGAAGTTTTGCCCGATATTTTTGCCGGCTGTGCGCATCGTGACATTTGAGCCATGCATCCGCTCGTTCAAATTGCGATAGCCTTGCACGTTCGAATTATGCGTCAGGATTCGGGCGCCGGCCATGTAATTGCTGTGGACCGCGGCAGCTTTCATAAGTCTGGTGTCTGCGAAAAAGAGGTAATACCGCGTTTGCACCGCTCTATATTCGTATAATATCGGACAGAGGTGCTGAAATTCGCCAGATCAGGGTTGGATGCGTTAATTGCCTGCTGGGCCTTTGCGGGTAATTACCCTTCACAGGATGCAAAGGCCGCGCCGGCGAGGAATAGTGCGGAAATAGTAAGCAGTAATCGCAGCGTATGTCTAATCAGGCATCCTTCAGATTTAGGGGGAATCGAGGCACTGGTTACCGGGTTTCTGCTTCGGATTGAACGTTTCAGATATTGCCACATAGCGGGTCAACGGGCAACGGTGGACGGGTCGGGTGATGAATTCTGCTGATTTCGCCGTGCACGCACCAAAATGCGCCGGTGCTTGCTCTTGTCACCAAACATCGAAAACCCTATCACGTATGCAAAAAGCGAAGGGGTTTGCTTATGGATGAAATATCGATTGCGTTTGATCTGCCACATGTGCGGGCGGCTGCAACGGGCGGAGCGGACCCGCTCGACCGAATTTCCGTACGCGACTACCTGCGCGAGGCCGAAATCGGTGCATTCCAGGCTGAGCGGGGTGTAACGCAGCGGATCAGGTTCAATGTAGTCCTCGAAGTTGCTCGGACCTCGGCGGCGCAGAGCGATGATGTCGACAAAGTGATTTCCTACGACACCATCGTTGAAGCGATAGAACTACAGCTTTCGACCGAACGTATTAACCTTTTGGAAACCCTTGCCGAACGCATAGCCGAGCGGTGTCTGGAAGACCGCCGCGTGATGCGGGCATTTGTGCGGATCGAAAAGCTGGATCGTATTCCAGGGACTCTGGGGATCGAGATTGTTCGGGCGCAGACGGGGGATGGCTCGCAACAGGTCCGTCCGGTAGAGGCAGTGGAGACGGTGGACGAGACTCCGCATCCGTTGGTCGTTTACCTGTCGAATGAAGTTCTGCACGGTCCGAATTTGCCCACATGGCTGGATGTAATTGCTGGGCACGAAACGCCAGCGGTCATCTGTGTTGAGAAAACCGTCGAGGTTTCCGCGCATGCTCGGCACCCTATGGCGAACCGGCGGATTGGTCTGCTGGCGATTGAGCAGAACGCTTGGGTTCTGGCGGGCATGGATAAACGCTGTGTGGTCGTTGACAGCCGAACCGAAATGGATTGGGCAATGAAGCACGGTCAGCTTTCGGTGTGGACTCCCTCGAAAATTGTGCTGGATTCGGTCGAGCAACCGGAAGCCGACGCCGAAACGCCCGAAGCCCTGGCAATGTGGTTTGCGGAGCAGTTCGCCGCCTCGAAGCTGGTGATTGTTGCGGGTCGCGAAAAATTGCAAAGCGCCGGGTTGGAGATTTCTGTTCTGAAGGCCAACGCACCGGAAATCACCTGATGGCAGTGGATTACTATCGCCCGATGGTACAGCACGGCGCAACACAGCCGGATGGGGCCGTGCCTTTGCTTGGCGGTTCAATGTGGTTTGTGCATGCCGAAAAGCTGACGCGGAGCGATACTTCGCGGGTCGTGGACGCGGTGGAAATACCTTCTGATATATTACAAAACTTGACCGCTGCTCGAGCACCGTTCTGTGGTTTGGATATGTCCAAGCCAAGCATCATGGGTATTTTGAACGCAACTCCCGACAGCTTTTCGGACGGCGGGGTGCATCACGCAATCGACGATGCGGTTCGGGGCGCGAAGGCGATGATCGCGGCGGGGGCGGATATTGTTGATATCGGCGGAGAATCCACGCGTCCCGGTGCAGGTTTTGTCGAGATTGAGGACGAGGTCCGACGGACCGCTCCGGTAATTATGGCCCTATGCGATGCGGGAGTCGATACGCCAATTTCGATTGATACGCGCAAGGCCAAGGTCGCGCAGGCGGCGCTGGATGCAGGCGCGCAGCTTTTTAACGATGTGACCGCGCTGACGTTTGACCCTGACAGTCTGGAGACGGCCGCAAGTGCGGGGGCAGGTGTTTGCATCATGCATGCATCTGGCGACCCGAAAACCATGCAGGATAACCCGGAATACGATAACGTGCTGCTGGACGTTTATGACTATCTTGAAGCGCGGATCGAGGCTTGCGAGGCGGCGGAAATCCCGCGTTCCAAAATCATGATCGACGTTGGCATCGGCTTTGGGAAAACCCATGGCCACAATCTGGAACTGCTGCGAGGGATTTCACTATTCCACGGACTAGGCTGCCCAATTTTGATTGGCGTTTCGCGCAAACGGATTATCGGAACCATCGGAAATGCGCCGGATGTTGCTGATCGCGCGGCGGGTTCTATCGCGCTTGGGTTGGATGCGCTAAACCAAGGGGTGCAGATGCTTCGGGTTCATGATATTGCTGAAACGAAGCAGGCAGTTGCGCTTTGGTCGGCGCTAAAAGAATAAAAAAATCGAGGCATCTATGACACGCAAATATTTTGGCACTGACGGCATTCGCGGCGAGGCCAACACCTATCCGATGACGGCTGAGCTGGCGTTAAAGCTGGGCATTGCAGCGGGTCGGTATTTTCGCAAGTCTGCGGATAAGCCACGCGTCGTGATTGGCAAAGATACGCGGCGTTCGGGCTATATGTTGGAAAATGCGCTTTCGGCTGGGTTCAACTCGGTTGGTATGGATGTGCTGCGCCTTGGCCCTGTTCCGACACCGGCGGTGGGGATGCTGACGCGTTCTATGCGGGCGGATCTTGGGGTGATGATCTCGGCCTCGCATAATTCTTACAAGGACAACGGCATCAAGTTCTTCGGACCTGACGGCTTTAAGCTGTCAGACGAGGCAGAGATGGCGATTGAAGAAATTCTGGAAGTTGGCGGGCTTAAGCTGGCTGCGCCGGAAAATATTGGTCGGGCGATGCAGATTGATGATGCAGGTGGGCGGTATCTAGAATACGCCAAAACCACCATCCCGCGTCGGATAAAGCTGGACGGATTAAAAATCGTCGTCGATTGTGCGAATGGAGCGGCCTACAAGGTTGCGCCCGAGGTTCTATTTGAACTTGGAGCCGAGGTGATTGCGATCGGCGTGAAACCGGACGGATTTAATATCAATTTCGAGTGCGGCTCGACCCATACAGAAATGGCTGCGGCGCGCGTGGTCTCCGAGGGTGCCAATATGGGCATCTGTCTGGACGGAGACGCGGATCGTGTGATGATTATCGACGAAAAGGGCCATGTATCGGACGGCGACCAGATTATGGGCTTGATCGCGCAGACATGGGCGGCCTCGGGCAAGTTGACGGGGGGCACGCTGGTTTCCACCGTCATGTCAAATCTGGGACTTGAGCGGTATATGGAATCGCTGGGGCTGAAGCTGTTGCGAACTGCCGTTGGCGACCGTTATGTGGTCGAGGCCATGCGGGCAGGCGGCTTCAATCTGGGTGGCGAGCAATCCGGACATATCGTTATGTCCGATTATAGCACTACTGGCGACGGGTTGATCTCGGCATTGCAGTTTCTTGCGGCGATGGTGGAGACGGGCAAACCGGCTAGTGAATTGGCGAAGGTTTTTGAACCAGTTCCGCAGCTGTTGCAAAACGTGCGTTACAAAAATGGTGCCGACCCGTTGGGCGAGACCTCGGTTCAGGCGGCGATTAGAGACGGTGAGAACCATCTGGCGGCCAACGGACGTTTGCTTATCCGTAAGTCTGGCACCGAACCACTGGTGCGTGTGATGGGCGAGTGCGAGGACGAGGTGTTGCTGAAGGCTGTTGTTGACGGTATTTGTGCCGAGGTCGAGAAGTTCGCTTAAGCCCGTTTGACGCGGTCCCGCGAAATTAACAATCCGATCAGGATGATGGAGTATGCAGACACCGTGTGCCACGTTAACGGTTCGTCAAGGATGAAGAACCCGACGAATCCGGCCCACACAGGTATCAAAAACCCAACCACAGACATAAAGACGGGCCCGCGGCGTTTAATTACAACGTAGCGGATGTTTTGGCCGATACCGCTTGGTAATATGCCAAGAACCACCAGTGCTATTAAGGGAAACATTGGCGCCCCAAGCGCGGTTTCAAAGGCCGAGTATCCGAAGGGCAGCAGAAATACCGCGCCCGAAATCATGGTGCCCGCTGTGGCGCGGAGTGACGGTATAGATGGCATTACTTTGATAATGATTCCACCACTGGCATAGCCAACGGCGACCAGTATGCATGCCAGCTGGGCGAGGCTTTGGCCTGCGGTACCGATCTGGTTAATAGCAGCGGGGCCAGACAGCCAGGCCAAACCGGCGAAACCGATGGCAAAGCCGATCCATTTTCGGCGTGAAACAGGCTCGCGAAGAATAATGCGGGTGGCCAGCAGGATGAACAATGGCACGGACGAAATGAAGATAGAGGCTACGCTGCTGGGGATCGAAAGCTGTGCCCATGATAGCAGCGTCACAGGGGCGGCTAGGCCGAAGATGCCTAGCAAAGACAACCATCGCCATTCCAGTATCGTGTTGGGAACGCCTTGACCAGAAATAATAGCCACGCCTGTCACTACGATTGCAGCAAGGGCAGTACGCCCGAACGATGTCTCGACAGGTGAGAACCCCTCAAGGGCCATGGACGTCAACCCGAATGCGGACCCCCAAGCGATGACCAGAAACGCGACGAGGAAGTATGGTAGAAAATCGATATTCACGGTTGCGACCTCCAGATTTTGTCTTGGCTGACTCCCAGGCCGACCAAGATAAGCCCAAGCGCCCAGACGAATTGGCCGGGCAGGGTCTCGTTCAGAACTACCATGCCAATGACAACGGCCCAGACGGGAACTTGGTAGTTCACAAGGCTAAGGAAGGGTGGCCCTGCCGCCTTGATGACGTAAACCAGAACCACGGTTGCCAAAGCTGTCGGGAAGAACCCTAGATACAGCAAACCAAGCAGGGCAGCTTGGTTTGGTGCATTTGGCACACCCTCGACAATCAGCGCGACGGGGATCAACATGGCAGCGGCCAATATCAATGCCGCCGAACTAAACGCCATTTGCGGGCCGTTTGGGGCAAGTCGTGTGATGATCGATCCGACGGCATAACAGCAACTGGCGATCACGCAGATGATGCGGGCGATGTTTGCGATGTCACTGCCGCCCGATTGCAGAATTTGGGCAGGACCGATAAGGACGATAACGCCGATGAATCCCACACCAAATCCAAGGGTTTTCTGGCGGCTAAGGCGTTCACCGGGAATGAAGAAATGCGAGAGTGGCAACACCAGCAACGGCACAACGGCCATGGTGATGCCTGCGTATCCCGAGGACACATGGATTTGCGCCCAGCTTAACAGCGAAAACGGAATGGCGTTGGTGAAAATTGCCATGCCAAACGCGTGCCGCCAGATTTTCCGGCCAGTTGTGTCGCTGGTCGAAGGCAAGCCGTGCCCCATGAAAAAGCTGATACCCGTCAGAGTAACGGCGGCGATACCGACGCGAATTGCGGCGATGGTTATCGGGCCGAAACCTGTTAATGCTTTGGACACCGCCAGAAACGACGAGCCCCAGATAAGGCCCAGCAGAAGCAACAGAATCCAATTAATGGCGGCCTGATTTCGCATAGTATTTCCTTTACGTAAGCATCTCGCTTTCAGGGTTGTCCAGTAAGTAGTCCAACCGTTTTAGGGCATCTACAAAAATCGCCGAGCTATGTTTTCCGCCAAGTATTAGGCGCACCGCGTTGGGGCACTGGCTTCGTCGGGAAGGAAAATGTCGGCAGGCGCAACCTGTATCCCAAGCTTTTCCGATGTAAACGAAAACGACGAGCCATACCAGCCTTCTGTTAATTCCAGCCAGATAAAATCTGCCGCCTCGTTCCAATTGATATTCCAGCGGCCAAGTTGGTTAACAGCCAGACGCACACGTTCGCGGCGATAGTCGCGGATATGGCCCAGTAGGGCGCCCGCATGGCCGGACTGTATCAACAGGCAGGTAAGCTGCGAAATGATAGGCGAGAAAGAATGCGTCATGGCTTGCACAACATTCCGCCCAACGGGGACCTTGTCAGGTGGATACAACAGAAACCCGCTGCGCAAACCCACCGCGAGATAATCGGACAGGCTGGATACATGACAGACCCGTTCGGGGCAAAAATTCATGAAGCTGGGCGGGCGCTCTGCGAAGATCAACGATATGCGGCTCTACGTGGGTCTCGCCAAAAACCGTTCCGCGCGTGGGTTTGGGGTCACGAATGTAAGTTCCACGCCCAACTTGTGCCTCTATCAGGCCTTCCTCGATGCCCAGTTTATAGGCACGCGCCACAGTCCTCGGGGTGATTTTTAGCTGCCATGCCATGTCGCGCAGAGCGCATATTTATCTGCTTGTGCGCGCGTTCCCGCACTTTTACAACTTCTTGTGGCAGCAGCATTGGCCCTCGCACGGCTGGAGGATCGACTTGACTATGGGCATCGCCCCGATAATCTGGGGAACCACCTTGGCAAAGGCATCGGATTTGATCGTCTTCGACCAGGTTCGGATCATCGTCCTTCCGGCCCAGTTTACCACCTCTAACCATCGCCCGTGCCGTGTTTCCGAATGCGATACGGATTTTCCTATCGGAAACATTAACAACCCCCTGCGGCACAAAACCGACATTTTATGACTTGCACGACGCCCCCCGAATCCCGTAACAGGTCCGTGGGCAGGTCGTCGGAATAAGGACGAGCGATGGCGGGCTCAAAAATATCGTCCTGATGTAGGAGCCATCCATGAGCTTCCCTTTACCGCCGCAGGTCTTGCCTGCGCGCCCCGAATTCTCATCTGGTCCATGCCCCAAACGCCCCGGTTGGTCTGCTGAAGCAGTCGCAGCAAAGGCGTTTCTTGGTCGTTCGCACCGCGCGGCGGAACCCAAGGCACAGATTAAATCCGTAATCGACCGCATGGCGGCGTTGCTGAAAACCCCTGAAGGTTATCGTGTTGGCATTGTGCCCGCTTCCGATACTGGTGCCGTTGAAATGGCGCTGTGGTCGTTGCTTGGGGCGAGGCCTGTGGATGTGCTGGTCTGGGAAAGTTTCGGCGCCGGCTGGGCTGGTGATATTCGCAATCAACTTAATCTGGACGATGTGAATGAGTTAATGGCGGAATATGGTGCGTTACCGGATTTAGCAGCCGTTCGCACTGACGCCGACGTTGTGTTTACGTGGAACGGCACCACTTCCGGTGCACGCGTTCCGAACGCTGACTGGATTTCTGACGACCGAGAGGGGCTGACGATTTGCGATGCAACGTCGGCGGCTTTTGCGCAGGACCTCGAATGGGCCAAGCTGGATGTGACAACCTTTAGCTGGCAAAAAGCCATGGGCGGCGAGGGTGCGCACGGCGTTATCGTGCTTTCACCGCGCGCGGTTGAGCGGCTTGAGAATTTCACGCCGGATCGCCCGCTGCCCAAGATTTTCCGCCTTACCAAAGGAGGCAAACTGATCGAAGGTATCTTTACCGGTGCGACGATCAACACGCCTTCGATGCTGGCCGTGGCCGATGCCGACGATGCGCTGGAATGGATGGAGGGGCTTGGCGGTTTGAAAGCCACCCGCGCCCGTGCCGATGCGAATTTCGCGGCGTTGCAAGGTTGGGTGGATCAAACCGATTGGGTTGAGAACCTTGTAGCAGAACCTGCCGCGCGGTCTAACACATCGGTTTGCCTCAAGATCGTTGATCCGGTTGTGGCAGCGCTTGATGATGCGGGCCAGCGTGCCTTCACCAAAGCTATGGTGAAGTTTCTGGAAGCAAACAAAGCGGCTTACGACATCAACGGATACCGCGATGCCCCTGCGGGGTTGCGTATCTGGTGTGGTGCCACGGTTGACACCGCCGATGTAACAGCAATGAGCCCTTGGCTGGACTGGGCTTTCGAGGCCGCCAAAGCTGATCTCTAATTTTCAATTAAGGAGCAATCATATGCCCAAAGTTTTAATATCCGACAAACTGTCGACCGCCGCTGTTCAGATTTTCAAAGACAATGGCCTCGAGGTGGATTTCATGCCTGACCTAGGCAATGACCCTGCCAAACTGGCCGAAATCATTGGTGATTACGATGGTCTGGCCATCCGTTCTGCCACTCAAGCAACTGCCGAGCTTATTGCCAAAGCCAAAAACCTGAAAGTGATTGGCCGCGCTGGTATCGGGGTGGATAACGTTGATATTCAGGCCGCCAGTGCCAAAGGGATAGTTGTTATGAACACGCCGTTTGGCAACTCGATCACCACAGCAGAACATGCGATTGCGATGATGTTTGCTGTAGCGCGGCAAATTCCGACCGCCGACGCCTCGACGCAGGCTGGAAAGTGGGAGAAATCGCGCTTTATGGGGTCCGAGATTACGGGAAAAACACTTGGTTTGATCGGTTCAGGCAATATCGGTTCGGTAGTCAGCAGCCGTGCGATCGGCCTGAAAATGAAGGTTATCGCATATGATCCGTTCCTATCGCACGAACGCGCCAAAACGCTAGGTGTGACCAAAGTTGAAGAAATCGAAGACCTGTTGGGTCGTGCCGATTTCATTACGTTGCATCTGCCTAAAACCGACAAATCCGCCAATCTTCTGTCGGCGGACCGTATAGCACAGATCAAAAAGGGCGCGTATCTGATCAACTGTGCACGCGGTGGACTGGTTGACGAAAATGCAGTTGCTGAGGCGTTGAAATCCGGCCAACTAGCGGGTGCGGCGTTCGATGTTTACGCAGATGAGCCCGCAACAGAAAACGTGCTATTCGGCCTGCCCAACGTCGTTTGCACTCCGCATCTGGGCGCTGCCACCAGCGAAGCGCAGGAAAATGTAGCGCTTCATGTGGCTGAGCAGATGTCCGATTACCTGATGAATGGAGCGATTTCCAACGCTATCAACGCCCCAAGCGTGACCGTCGAGGAAGCACCAATCCTGAAACCGTGGATCGAATTGTCCGAGATGCTCGGCGGATTTGCAGGGCAGGTGACAGAAAACCCGATCACCGAGATCGAAATCGAGTTCGTCGGCAAAGTGGGTGAGTTGAACATGCAACCTCTTATCTCTGCCCTGACGGCCAGCCTTTTGATTCCGCTGGTCGGCGAGGGCGGTGTGAACATGGTTTCTGCCCCTATTGTTGCTCGCGAACGTGGTATAAAAATCACCGAAATCCGTAAAGACGCACAAGGCGCGTTCGGGTCATACATGCGCCTGACCGTGATCACGGAAAAGCAAGTGCGTTCGGTTGCGGGCACTATCTACTCCGACGGCCGCCCGCGGTTCATCCAGATCAAGGGTATTAACCTCGAGGCAGAGCCGCAATCTTACATGCTGTATACCACCAACTCGGATATTCCGGGGTACATCGGCGCCTTGGGTACAGCGCTGGGTGCACTGGGTGTGAACATCGCGACTTTTGCGCTAGGGCGGGAAACCAAAGACGGAGAGGCGATTGCACTGTTGGGTGTGGATGCAAATATTGACGAAAATACGTTGGCGACAATTTCTCGATTGCCGCAGGTCAAACAAGCCAAAGCATTGGCATTTTAGGCTCACAGTGACATCAGTCACGCCCTCGCCGGGTATTTGTCGGGGTGCTCTAATCCATCAACTTCAAATGCTTAGGCGCCTACCTAATGTGTTTTTGCCGTTTGGGCTTGCCGCCGGATATTGCATGAACGTCGAAGATGCATCCATGCTGAATCCAGCTTTCAGCTCGGCAAATCCCAGGCTTTGTGGGGATTTTTCCGTCGAAGACGTATCAATGGCCTCTATGTCGACAGACTGTACTTTGAAACGCACCGGCGCAGTGAACCCGTGCTGTCGGTGTCGTTACGCAGCCGATAATCCGGCTGACTTCTCCGAAGTCATTGCGAAGCGGCAGTAATATCATCTCGGCCTGCGCCTCGTTTCCCATCTTGTCTATGGAACCCAAGCCCAGTCGCGGGATGTTTGGGCGGTTCATCACGTCGGCCAGAACTGCCTCGAACCGTCGCCGCGTATTCTTGTCGAAATCGTAATGGGGTATTGCCCACAAACCTCCATTCCCATCATCTCACACAGTGTCAGACCTGCAAACCGTACTCTGACGTCGATGGGGTTAAGGCGGTCAAGAACGAAAATGCTGTCCAGAACGTCTGGAGTTTGTATTGGATCGATCGTCGAACGTAACGGCAAGTCGCCATTTATCCGCAGGTCTTCCCAATGGCATCGGAGGGTCTGGATTATCGTCACCGACATACTCTTTCTATTGAATCGGGCCTGCCAGCACCGAAGTCCCTCCCTCGCCGCTTCATACTAGTTACTGTCATTCTTAACGTATAATATTTTAGCGGTATTGTAATAATTATGATAGCATTGGTTAACGGATATTGGTTAATAGAAAGTTAATAGGTTAACTAAATCTTGACACTATGGGGAAAGGTTAACGAATGACACTGCAATCCATGACAGGCTTCGCGACGGTGTCGGGTCAGCGGGATACGATTGGCTGGGTTTGGGAAATCCGCTCGGTTAATGGTCGGGGTCTTGACGTTCGCATTCGCCTTGCGGACGCCGCCGAAGCGTTGGAACCTGCCATTCGTGCCGCCATTCCCAAACGTCTGACGCGCGGGAATGTTTCGGTTAACCTTAAACTATCGCGGATGGCGGACGATGGCACGCCTTCCCTAAATCGTGAGAACCTCGCGGCGGTTGTCGCAGCGGCGGCACAAGCGCAGGGATTGGCCGAAGCCACCGGGTTAGAACTGCAACCGGTTTCAGTCGGAGAGTTGTTGACGCAAAAGTGGGTATGGGAGGCGGGAGCAGCCAGTGACTCGGCTTGGATCGATCAGGCCAAAGCTCAGATTGACACGTTGATCGGCAGCTTTGCTGCAGCCCGTGAAACCGAGGGCGCCGCGATCGTTGCCGTGCTCTCGGCGCAGGTCGATACGGCGGAAAACCTGTCGCGTACGGCGCGTAAAAGTGCGGATGAGCGGAATGCCCGCGCTGGCGGCGTCCTGCGCGAAAAGGTTAAGGCCTTGCTGGAAATCACCGACGTTGCCGACGAAAACCGACTGGCGCAGGAGCTTGCAATTCTGGCAGTAAAGGCCGACGTGACAGAGGAACTAGACCGCCTCGACGCGCATATTTCCGCTGCTCGAGATCTTCTGGCTGCCGTAGGCCCCGTCGGACGCAAGTTCGATTTTCTGATGCAGGAGTTCAACCGCGAGGCTAATACGCTGTGTTCCAAGTCCTCATTGAGCGAATTGACTGCAATCGGACTTGAACTCAAGGTCGTGATAGATCAAATGCGGGAACAAGTTCAAAATCTGGAGTAACCAATGACCAACCGCCGTGGCCTGCTTATCATCCTTTCTTCGCCCTCGGGCGCGGGAAAATCTACCCTGTCGCGGCGTGTGCTTGAAGATGATCCGGATGTGATTTTCTCGGTTTCGGCCACCACGCGCGCGCCCCGTAAAGGCGAAGTTGACGGGCGGGAGTATTACTTCAAGTCTCGCGAAGAATTCGAGGCTCTGGTAGCCAATGACGGCATGCTTGAACATGCCGAGGTGTTCGGGAATTTCTACGGATCGCCATCGGCGCCAGTCGAGGCAGCGATTGAGGCGGGTAAAGACGTGCTGTTTGACGTTGATTGGCAAGGCGGCGAGCAAATCGGCAATTCTACGCTAAAGGATGCAGTGGTTTCGATTTTCATTCTGCCGCCGTCTATTGTTGCGCTGGAATCGCGTTTGATGTCGCGCGGGCAGGACAGTGCTGACGTCGTTGCAAGCCGAATGGCGCAGTCTCGATCTGAGATAAGCCATTGGGCGGAATATGATTACGTTTTGGTTAACGACGACCTTGAGCGCGCTGAATCCGACTTACGTGCTATCCTAACCGCCGAGCGCCTGCGCCTCGATCGCAATCCAGCTTTGGTGCCCTTCGTGGAATCCCTTAACGATGAATTCGAGGGACGGAAATGAGCCATATTTATCAACTTGACGGCATCGCCCCGATTTTCCCCGAGGACGATGACTATTGGGTTGCCCCAACGGCGGTGCTGGTTGGGGACATTCTGATGGAAAGCGGCAGCTCTATTTGGTTCGGGGCAGTGGCCCGTGGCGATAACGAGCGGATCACTATCGGGCGGGGCAGCAATGTTCAGGAAAATTCGGTTATGCACACCGACATGGGTTATCCGTTAACGATTGGTAAAGACTGCACTATTGGTCATCGCGCCATGTTACATGGCTGCACGGTTGGCGACAACAGTTTGATCGGCATGGGTGCCACGGTTCTGAACGGAGCGATCATCGGCAAGAATTGCCTAATCGGGGCAGGGGCATTGATCACCGAAGGAAAAGTTATTCCAGACGGCCGCCTAGTGATGGGCGCACCGGGCAAAGTCGTGCGGGAACTGGACGCCATGATGCTGGAAATGCTGCAACGTTCTGCAATCGGGTATCAGGAAAACATGCGTCGGTTCCGCGATGGCATGAAGCCTATAAAGTAATAGTTAACCTTTATTCGTCACTGGTCTTGGTTAATGCAACATCGTGGGGCTTTGACAGTTCACGAGCCAACTGTAACTGGATTTGGGCCGGAGTCGGATCATGTGAAGCATCCCACGCTTGGTTAACTGCAATCCGCGCTCCTTCAGCAATGAATCAAAATCCATCAGATGTTGCGGATACAGTCACAACTCCACCAATGGGCAACGCGGTTTCAGCGCATAGCAAGACCAGATACAACAGCTTCATAGTATCGCGTGGTAAATCCAGCCCGTTCAATTGCCAATCAAGCTGTAATCGCGGTGTTTCGATCATGCTTTTGCAATCACTCCCGCTGCCGTTCCGCCAATCATGCCTTCCGCGAATTTCCCAAAACAGATGCGGAAAAATTGCAACTTGCCGTTCGCGCTAGCCACGCTATCGGCGATTAGTCCGACTTCTGGTATGGTTTCCGTCAGCTCGGCCAAAAATTCCACGCCATTGCCAATTGCACCTACCGGACTTATTAAATCATGGCAAATGCGCGAATACACCAACGCCTGTAAATTCGCGCTCAAGATGTATCACCGGAGGGTAACATGATCCAGTTTCTGGAACCGGGTAATCTGGTTCGACATCCCAGCAAACCCGATTGGGGGTTGGGGAAAGTGCAGTCAGTTATAGCAGACCGTATAACGGTCAATTTTGAACATGCGGGCAAAGTTGTAATCATCGGGTCGCGGGTCCTTCTTGAGCGGGTATACGAAAGATAAGCCCAATTAGTTGAGGTAAAGTGACCATAAAATGCAACTTAAGGGAGCTTCATCGATCTTGCGAAACGGTTGCACCTATGCTGCGAACCGCATAAGTAGGCAGCACCCTGCCGGAGACCCGAATACATGAAAGCCGACACAGACCGTTTCGAAGTACGACTTGCGGAATCTGACGAGGATGTCGCCGCCGCACAGCGCTTGCGCTACAAGGTATTTGTCGAGGAAATGGGAGCGCATACCACGCCCGAAGAACATGCAAACCGGCAGGAACGCGATGAATACGACCCGTTTTGCGAACATCTTCTGTTGATCGGCAAACAGGCCGGTGGCGATCCGCTCGACAAGGTTTGCGGTGTATACCGTCTGATGCGCGGCAGTGTTGCAAAGGCCGGAATTGGCTTTTACGGGGCGTCAGAATACGACCTCTCCAAGCTGCAAAACATGGACTGTGAGACTCTGGAACTAGGGCGGTCGTGCATATCCGAACAGCATCGCGGTGGGCTTGGCCTGCACATGCTGTGGGACGGCTTGGGGGAATACGTCGGCAAGCACGACATCGGTGTTTTGTTTGGTGTTGCCAGCTTTCATTCTGCCGACCCAACCCCGATAGCCGAGGCACTGTCCTATCTGCACCACAACCATCTCGCCCCCCCGAAATTGCGTGTTAAGGTGCTGCCGGACAGCTCGACTACTATGAACTTGATGCCTGCTGACCAGATCGACAAACGTCGTGCATTGCAAGTTGTGCCCTCGCTGATCAAAGCTTATTTGCGTTTGGGTGGGCATGTCGGTGAAGGGGCGTTTATTGACAGAGATTTTAATACTGTAGATGTTTGCCTGATAATGGATACTGACCAAATGACTGAAAAATACCGTGCGTTCTACGGGCGTAAAAGGGGTTAACTGATGGATAGTAGCAACGCTGAAATTCTGCGCCCGAAGGCGATGCACTGGCCGCTGGTCGTGCTGCGTGGTCTGACGCTGGCAATCGGCAGTTTTATCCTTGTGTCACTATATCTGCTGTTCCATTATGTAGAGGTTCTATTGCCCCGCCTGCACGCAACTTCACTGATCGCCAGCCTTTGGGGACGTTTGGGATTGCTCGTGACAGGTATCAAACTAGAGATCGTCGGCAAACATATGAAACACGGGGGGGCGATTGTTGCTAACCATGCCACGTGGATCGACATTTTCACATTTCACGCCGCCTCGCATATCTCGTTCGTTTCAAAGTCCGAGGTGCGCAAGTGGCCCGTGATTGGTTTTATGGCGCGCGTGACAGGAACCCTGTTTATTGAGCGCCGGCGTGGCATGGCCAAGCACCACCATACGGCCCTGCTAGAACGGCTGGATCGTGGTGATCAATTGTTGTTCTTTCCCGAGGGGACCAGCAACGATGGCCGACAGATACTGGAATTCAAATCAACGCTTTTCAGTGTTTTTCACGCGCCAGAACTGATTGACCATGTCTGGGTGCAGCCAGCCACCGCTACATATTTCCCCTCCAACGGCCGCCCCGTTGATTTCTACAGCTGGTTCGGCGACATAGGATTTGGCGAGCATATTCTGGCCATGCTTGCATATTCACGGGGGGGGCGCGTTCGGGTCACGCTGCACGATCCGGTGAAGGCCAGCGATTACACCACCCGCAAAGATCTGGCGCGATATTGTGATAAAGTCGTGCGCGAATGCTTTGCACAGGATCTTGGTGTCGAGGTTAGCGAAGTTTCGCTATGACGTCCTGAAGTGCGGGAACTGGACCGCCTTCGGCGCTCCAGATTTCCTCACCAACAGTCAGGAAGTCGATGTGATCCTTCACGAAAGCAACGGCCTGCGCCGAGGCGTTACCCTCGGCCACGACTGGAACCTCGATCATTTCGGACCACCACTGGAACAGTTCCGCATCGGCAACAGAGCCGTCGCCCAATGCACTTTTTCCTATTGGACCAAAGGAAACGTAATCGGTTCCGAGCTCCGCTGCAGTCATTCCTGCGTGTTTTGAGCTTCCACAATACGCCCCGACAATAGCATCGTTACCCAGCTCATCCCGCGCCTCGCGCACATGGCGCGAGCTGCTGGTGAGGTGAACCCCGTCCAGCCCGTGGATCTTAACCATTCGGTAATGATCGTCGATCACGATGGCCACATCACGCGCATGGCAAATTTCGCGTAGAGTGTCCGCCGCTTGCGAAAGGGCACGTTCGTCTGTCGTGCTTAAGGAAATTCGTAGGCAAACGACCGGCACAGCGTCCAGAACCTTGGCCAGTTGCGGGGTAAAGTCCGCAAGGTTGAAACTTTGCGGTGTCGTCAGATAAATCTGGGCGGAATCGGTTTCAGACATGTCAGGCAACCTTATAAATGTTCGCAGCCCTATTAACGCGATCCTTTAGCGGGGTCCATACTAGCTTTTAGGTAGGGTTGCGCTTCTTTCTGAGCATTTATGAAAGAAAGAAACGCGTTTTTATTTAACGCAGGATCGAGCGCCCAGCGTAGATTGCTGTTTCGCCTAGTTCTTCCTCGATGCGGATAAGCTGGTTGTATTTTGCCAGACGATCCGAACGCGAAAGCGAGCCGGTTTTGATCTGGCCACAGTTCAGTGCAACGGCGAGGTCGGAAATCGTAGTGTCCTCAGTTTCTCCCGAGCGATGGGACATTACCGACGTATAGCGTGCACGGTGGGCCATATCGACCGCGGAAATAGTCTCGGTCAGCGTACCAATCTGGTTGACCTTCACAAGGATCGAGTTTGCAACCCCTTGGTCGATACCATCAGCCAGACGTTCGGGGTTGGTCACGAACAAGTCGTCGCCAACAAGCTGGCAGCGGTCACCGACCAGATCAGTCAGGGCTTTCCATCCGGCCCAGTCGTCTTCGCCCATGCCGTCTTCGATCGAGATGATTGGATAGGCGTCAACCAGTGCCGAGAGGTATGTTGCATTTTCGGCGGAGGTCAATTTCTTACCCTCGCCTTTCATGTTGTAAACGCCGTCCTCGTAGTATTCCGAGGACGCACAATCCAGCGCCAGGTAAACATCTTCACCCGGTGTGTAACCAGCCTTTTCGATGGATTTCATGATGAAATCCAGCGCGTCAGTCGTGCTTGAGAGGTTTGGCGCAAAGCCGCCTTCGTCGCCGATACCTGTGTTGTGGCCAGCAGCGGAAAGTTCAGCTTTGAGCGTGTGAAAAATTTCGGAGCCTATGCGGATTGCGTCAGCGATGTTTTCAGCCGCCACAGGCACGACCATGAATTCCTGAATATCGATCGGGTTGTCGGCGTGTTCACCACCGTTGATGATGTTCATCATCGGAACCGGAAGAACGCGCGCTGAAGTGCCGCCAATATAGCGATAAAGTGGTATGCCAACGCTGTCCGCCGCCGCATGTGCCACGGCTAGTGACACGCCTAGGATCGCGTTCGCGCCAAGTCGGGATTTGTTTGGTGTGCCGTCCAGATCAATCAGGATTGCGTCAACTTCGACCTGTTGTGTGGCATCCATCCCGACCAACGCGTCGTATATCTCGCCGTTGACGGTGTAGACGGCCTTTTGCACGCCTTTTCCACCGTAGCGGGACTTGTCACCATCGCGCAGTTCCACCGCTTCGTGCTTACCTGTCGAGGCACCGGAAGGCACCGCAGCACGGCCCATTGCGCCGTCTTCCAGCACTACATCCACTTCAATTGTCGGGTTTCCCCGGCTGTCGAGAATTTCGCGGGCGGTAATATCGAGGATTGCGCTCATGAGGTGATGTCCTGTTTGTCAAATTACGGGGCCACGGGCTGTGTATACCTCGGCACCCCAAGAGGGAAGAGCTACGCGAGCTTTCTTGCGCGATGTTCGCGATAAATCGTAAAAAGGCCAGATGAAATGACAATAGCAGTGCCAATAAGCCCGATTGCGTCCATTTTTTCGCTAAAAAGTACCAGCCCGATGATCATCGCAAAAACGATACGGGAATAGCGCAAGGGTGTTATAGCGCTGACATCGCCCATTCGCATGGCTGCCGTAATCGAACCGTAACCAATAGATACCATCACCACGATACCCGACAGCAGCGCGATTTGCGTTACATCAGGCACTTTTGCATCACCTGAAAACAGCAATAGGCCTGCTCCGGTCGGAATCATAACAATAAACCCCAATGTTGATAGTACCGGAGTTGAAATCAGACGAGGGGCAGACCGTGTTGCCAGATCTCGGACCGACAGGCCAAAGACCGCAATAAGCGCAAAAACCGAGTTTGGATCGAACTCGTCCAGACCGGGACGGATAATCAGTAACACGCCGATAAATCCCACGATAATCGCGCTCCATCTTGGCCAACCGACGGTTTCACCTAAAAATAGCGCGGCGCCCATCGTAATAACCAGTGGTACAGCTTGTGTAATTGCGGCCGTGGTTGAGAACGGGATCAGGGCAAGGGCTGTAAACATTCCTATCGTACCTACGATTTCACCCAGCGACCGCAATATTATGGAACGATCGAGCATCGCTTTGGTAAAAAATCGGTCCCCACGTCGGGCGGATACCCCACCGAATATCGTTGTGCCACCCAATCCCATAAAAATCATGATTTCACCGATAGGCAAGGCTGTGCTCGTCACTTTTATCAGCGCATCCGCAATCGCAAACATAAACATTGCGATGGTCATCAAGACCATGCCTCGTAAATTTTCCATGGGTGACTTTCAGCTATTTCTTCGGAACGCCGTAGAGTTCCAGTTTATGTCCGCGTAACTTATATCCGAGCTTGTTCGCGATTTTCTCTTGCAGTGCTTCGATGTCCGGGTCGACGAACTCGATCACCTTACCGGTATTAATGTCGATCAAGTGGTCGTGATGCTCGCGCTCGGCGTCTTCATAGCGGGATCGCCCGTCGCCAAATTCAAGGCGGTCCAGAATGCCGGCTTCGCCAAACAACTTAACCGAGCGATAGACCGTCGCCAGAGAAATCCCAGGGTCAACCTTGCTAGAACGCGCGTATAATTCCTCGACGTCGGGGTGGTCCTTGGAGTCCTGCAAAACCTGCGCGACCACACGGCGTTGTTCGGTCATCCGCAGTCCGGCGGATTCGCAACGTTCGATAATAGTTAGGTTCTTCATGAAATCCTCGTGTATGGGTTAGGAGTATTCTTACAATACGGGTTGACGATGGGGAACCAAAAACTAGCGCATCAGGCGATCAAAGCGGCAAAACGATCCAGACTTATGTTTGCACCACAAGCCAGCAATCCTACGCGCTTCCCTTCGCATTTTTCACGGAGCGGTCCAAGAGCCCCAGCCAAAGACGCTGCACAAGCCGGTTCGGGGACTAGCTTCATGGATGCGTTCATCGCGCGCATTGCGTCGCGAATCGCATCATCGCTGACCCTGACTATGTCGTCCACATATGTACGTGTCAGTGCGAAAGACAGTGGCAATGCCGTTGGCGAGCCTAGCGAATCCGCAATCGTATCGACCTTCGTAATCGACTGAGGCGAACCGGCCTTGAAACTTTGATACATCGAATCCGCGCCGAAGGGCTCAACGCCGTAAACTTCGACATCAGGGTTAAGAAATTTGATTGCAGCACTCATACCGCTGATAAGACCGCCGCCACCGACCGGCAGTATTACAACCTCGACATCTGGATTCGCCTCAAACAGTTCTTTGCCGCAAGTGGCCGCACCCAGCGACATGTTCAGGCCCTCAAACGGATGGATCATAGCGCGTCCCTCCGCAGCTTTGATCATGTGCATGGTATCAAAGGCTTCGTGAATGTCCTCACACAAGACCAACTCGGCACCCAGATTGCGACAGCCTTCGATCCTGACAGGGTCTGCAATTTTTGGAATCGCGATCTTGACGCTAACACCGATTGTCCGTGCCGCCCATGCAACGGCAAGTGCATGATTGCCACCACTGGCG
>JAPYON010000073.1 GCA_029938175.1 Paracoccaceae bacterium
GTGGATATTGCCCGAATTATAGTCAACAATAACCGTAGTCATTCGCTGAGCGTACCTTTGGTCGAAGGGATAGCATCTTCTATGCGCGGATCCGTTTCCAAAGCATCCCGCAATGCACGTGCTACCGCCTTAAAGCTAGCCTCGGCAATGTGGTGGCTGTTCAACCCGTCGAGGCGTTCAAGGTGCAGATTCATACCCGCGTTCATGGCAAAAGCAGTGAAAAATTCGCGAACCAGTTCCGTGTCGAACGACCCAATTTTTGAGGCCGTAAAATCCACTTTCCAGATCAAATAAGCACGCCCCGACATGTCCAGCGCCGCCCGAATCAACGTGTCGTCCATGACAAGCATACAAGACCCATAACGCACGATTCCTCGTTTATCGCCAATGGCTTGCGAGATAGATTTACCCAGAGCAATTCCCACATCCTCGACCGTGTGGTGGTCATCAATGTGTAAATCACCATTGGCGCGAATCGTCATATCAATCAATGCGTGGCGCGAAAACTGGTCCAGCATATGATCGAAAAAACCGACGCCAGTCTGATTGTCATAGATACCGGTTCCATCGAGGTTTATCTCGACAGAAATATCGGTTTCAGCCGTTTTCCGTTCAATTTTCGCAGTCCGCATAGCATCCGTCTCCGCTTTGGTTTCAGGGCTTTATACGGTGGGTTGCGGGCGGTTCCAAGCCCTAGTCAATAAAACCCTTGACCTTACAGTTACTGGAAGGCCTACATGATGCCAAAGTACACAGGAGTCGCGATATGGAAGACATGGCAGTAAGGCAATTCGACAACGTTAATTTCGAGGTGACAGGTATGACCTGTGCAGGTTGCGCGGGCCGTGTGGAAAAGGCCGTTGCAGCAATGCCTGGCGTTGAAAACGCAACGGTAAATTTGGCACTTGAAACGCTGGATGTATCATTTGATTCCAATGCGTTATCCCCTGATCGTATTGCCGGTGCCGTTCGGGGTGAGGGATACGGCATCCGAGAGGCGCAGGTTACTTTCAACATTTCAAAAATGACTTGTGGGAGCTGTGCTGGGCGCTCTGAAAAGGCGCTGCAATCGGTTCCAGGCGTGCTGTCAGCGACCGTTAATCTGGCGCTGGAAACAGCATCGGTGCACTATGTGCCAAGCCAGACAAACGCGTCAATTATCGCAAAGGCATCGACTGATGCCGGATACCTTGCCAGCGTAGCTCAAGACAGCGGAGACGATCGCGAAAAGGAGATCTCTGCAGGTCAACGTAAGGATTTAATTGAACTTTCCGTCGCCACCATCTTGTCGGTTCCCTTGGTGGCACAGATGATTTTTATGTTGGCGGGTTTTGATTTAAACATTCCTGCTTACGGTGAACTGGCCCTCGCGACACCTGTTCAATTCTGGGTTGGTCGCCGCTTCTATCGCGCAGCTTGGAGCGCGTTGAAAGCCAAGGCTGGCAACATGGACCAACTGGTCGTAATGGGCACAAGCGCCGCCTATTTCTACAGCGTCTGGATGCTTTTTACTTTGGGTGCCGAAGCAAAAGGTCATCTATACTTCGAGGCTTCCGCAGTCGTAATTACGCTGATATTGGCTGGAAAGGTGCTCGAAGCCCGCGCCAAACAATCCGCATCCTCGGCATTGCGCCAACTTATGTCACTTCGCCCTGACAAGGCAGTAGTTTTGCTGGCAAGTGAAGAAGTCGAGGTGCACATATCTGAAGTCCTGATTGGCGATGTAGTCGTCGTAAAGCCGGGCGAACGCCTGCCTGTGGACGGCGAAATCATTCGCGGTGAAAGCGAACTTGACGAGAGCCTGATCACAGGTGAATCCATGCCCGTCGTGCGTCAAATGGGCGATGCCGTAATTGCCGGATCCATCAATGGTGCAGGACTTTTACGCGTCCGTGCCACGAAAGTGGGAACCGATACTACATTGGCGAAAATCGCGAAACTGGTCGAGGAAGCCCAAACCGGCAAAGCCCCAATTCAGAAACTGGTAGACCGCGTCGCAGCCATCTTCGTGCCCGTCGTATTGGCGATTTCGTTAGTGGCACTGTTAGGCTGGATGGCGGTAGGCGCGGATTTCGAGACCGCTTTGGCCGCTGCAATCTCGGTATTGGTAATTGCCTGCCCATGTGCACTTGGCCTTGCAACACCGACGGCTCTCGTTGCTGGAACAGGCGTTGCGGCGCAACACGGCATTCTGATCCGTGATATCGAAACTTTGGAACGTGCCAAAAATATTGACACCGTGGTGTTCGACAAAACCGGCACTCTGACGATTGGCAAGCCTGAGATCGTCGCTATCCACAGCTTCAATATTTCCGAGGACGATTTGCTGAAATTGGCAGCCTCAGCACAATTGGGGTCGGAGCACCCACTTGGTAAAGCAATGGTGGAAAAGGCAAAAACTGAGAATCTGGCCATTTCATCACCCACTGACTTCACCGCCAAAATCGGCGAGGGCATAGAGGCCACCGTTAACGGTTCAACTATCCTGATCGGGCGTCAAACGTTTGCCGGAACAGATGCTACTGACGCGATGCGAACCGCAGCTCAGGAAATGGCAGGGCAGGGTCAGACGGTTATCTGGATATCGACCGATGGCGTTACGTTGGGTCTTATCGGCATGGCCGACACGCTGAGGGCCGAGGCGAAGGCGGCGGTGGCAGCTCTGCACGCAGACGGTATTCGCACAATGTTGTTGACCGGGGACAACTCACAAACGGCAGCGCATATCGCCAAGGTGGTCGGGATAGACGAAGTAAAATCCGAGATGCGGCCTGACGACAAAGTGGCGGCGCTCAAAAAATTGGCTGCTGAAGGGCACCACGTGGCGATGGTTGGTGACGGAGTCAATGACGCACCTGCTTTGGCCATCGCAGATCTGGGGATCGCGATGGGTGGTGGTGCCGATGTAGCCTTAGAGACGGCCGGTTTCGTGCTGATGTGCGCTGACCCAACGCTGGTGCAGTCCTCGCTGCAAGTTGCACGGGCGACCTCTGCTAAGATCAGGCAGAACTTGTTCTGGGCTTTTATTTACAACGTAATCGGCATTCCGATCGCTGCGATTGGTTTCCTTAATCCAGCATTGGCCGGGGCGGCGATGGCATTCTCCAGCGTTAGCGTGGTAAGTAATTCACTATTGCTTAAACGCTGGAAACCGGAGGGCGAAAAATGAATATCGGAGCTGCCTCAATCAACAGCGGTTTGCCTGCTAAAACCATCCGCTATTACGAAGATATTGGCTTGATTTCACCTGACCGAACGGACAATGGCTATCGTGATTTTAGCGAGACACATTTGCACAAACTTGCATTCCTTAGTCGTGCAAGGGGGCTTGGATTTACGATAGAGGATTGTCGGATTTTGTTGTCGCTTTATGAGGATACCGGACGTGCCAGCGCCGATGTGAAAGCGATGACGCGCGAGCATCTTGCGAAGATAGCCTATAAAATAGAAGAGTTAAAAACCATGCAAATTACTTTGTCGGACTTGGTAAATAAATGCAACGGCGACGACAGGCCGGAATGTCCGATCCTTCAAGGGTTGGCTGGTGGAAATCAACAAGGTAAAATATAGATGAATATAAAGATGTCAGCGGTTGTCGTGTTGCTAATCGCGGTCGCGCTGGCCGCATGGAACATGTTTTTGGCCCCCAGAAACGCTGGGGAGGAGACTTCTTCCATCATTATTCCTGAATTCACTCAAGTCGCCCAAAGCGGCCAAATTGCGTTTGAGGAAAACTGTGCAGCGTGTCACGGCATTAACGCCTCTGGAACCGACAATGGCCCAACTTTCTTGCATGTATATTACAAGACGGGGCATCACGGTGACGCTGCGTTCCTGAGTGCCGCAAATAACGGTGTTCGCCAGCATCACTGGCGGTTCAGCGATATGCCTCCGGTACCAAGCGTAACAGATGACGAGTTGCGATGGATAACTAAGTACATCCGCGAATTACAGGCTGCGAACGGGTTTTGATTTATAACCAGCGCCGAGTTTTTTGGCAGTAGTTCTCATAGACTTTTCCGAACTCGGCGCGGATACCGGCCTCTTTTCCGTTGATGAAGCGGACAGGGATCACCCAGGCGAAAACTGGTATCGATCGGTCGTTTCAACTCCTTTATCGCTGGGAATCGCTGCCATCGGTGCATATTGGCTTGTCGAGCGGATATTCTTTCAGGATAAAATCCTTGCTAGTTAATTGAACATATGTTCAGTTAACTGCGAGCTGCTTGAAAGGAAAACCTATGTTTAAAGCGTCGATGAATTTTGCCTGCGGAGAAGACGTCGAGGCGTTGCGCGATATGGTTCACCGTTGGGCGCAGGATCGTGTGGCCCCTATGGCAGCAGAGATTGACGCCAAGAACGAGTTTCCCCCTGAGCTGTGGAAAGAGATGGGCGATCTGGGCTTGCATGGCATCACGGTTCCAGAGGAATATGGTGGCGCTGGTATGGGATACTTGGCGCATGCAATCGCGGTCGAAGAAATCGCCCGCGCGTCGGCTTCGGTTAGCCTTTCATATGGCGCGCACTCGAATCTGTGTATCAACCAGATCAAGCTGAACGGAACTCACGAACAAAAACTGAAATATCTACCTAGTTTGATCTCTGGCGAGCATGTTGGAGCTTTGGCCATGTCCGAATCCGGTGCCGGCTCGGATGTAGTGTCCATGAAGCTGCGGGCCGAGAAGAAGAATGACCGTTATATCCTGAACGGTACTAAATACTGGATAACCAATGGCCCTGACGCCGATACGCTGGTTGTCTACGCAAAAACCGATCCAGATGCTGGATCGCGAGGGCTTACAGCGTTTATCATCGAGAAATATATGGTCGGCTTCTCTACCTCGGCACATTTTGACAAAATGGGCATGCGTGGATCGAACACAGCCGAGCTGATTTTCGAGGACGTTGATGTGCCCTTCGAAAACGTTTTAGGCGAGGATGGTCGCGGTGTGAACGTCCTGATGTCCGGGCTGGATTATGAACGGGTGGTGTTGTCTGGTATTGGGATAGGCGTGATGAACGCAGTACTGGACCACATAATGCCTTATATGCATGAACGTAAGCAGTTCGGCGAGAGCGTTGGGAATTTTCAGCTTATGCAAGGGAAGATCGCCGATATTTATACCAGCATGAACTCTGCCCGCGCATATGTATACGAAGTTGCCAAATCCTGTGATCGCGGCCAGGTAACCCGTCAGGACGCAGCCGCGTGTGTTCTCTATGCATCCGAGATGGCTATGGAGGTGGCCGTACAGGGAGTGCAAGCGATGGGCGGCGCAGGATATATGAGCGGCTCTCCATTGGCGCGTATCATGCGTGATGCCAAGCTAATGGAGATTGGCGCGGGTACATCCGAGATCCGTCGCATGCTAATTGGACGAGAGCTGATGAAAGTTACGAAATGAGCGTTTTAAAGTCACAGGTTCTGACCGGATCGGACACGTATAAAGCGAACGTATCCGCACACGAAACCGCGTTGGCGCAGATTGCCGAAGTCGCAGCAGCGGCTGCACTAGGTGGCAGCGAGGGCTCTCGCGCCCGTCACATTGCGCGCGGTAAAATGCTGCCTCGTGATCGTATTGCCAATCTGCTGGATGCTGGCTCCCCGTTTCTGGAAATTGGCGCGACTGCTGCGCATAATATGTATGACAACGTATCCCCGAGTGCCGGTATTATCGCCGGCATCGGACGCGTTCACGGTGCGGAAGTGATGGTGGTTTGCAACGATGCAACTGTAAAAGGTGGCACCTATTTTCCAATGTCGGTAAAGAAGCATCTACGTGCTCAAGAGATTGCCGAGCAGAACCATCTGCCATGTGTATACCTTGTCGACAGCGGTGGTGCGAACCTGCCGCAACAGGATGAAGTGTTTCCAGACCGCGATGACTTCGGTCGGATTTTTTTCAATCAGGCCAATATGTCAGCCAAAGGGATTGCGCAGATCGCGGTGGTGATGGGCTCGTGCACGGCGGGTGGTGCTTATGTTCCGGCGATGTCCGACATCTCTATCATCGTTAAAGAGCAGGGTACAATCTTTCTCGCTGGACCACCGCTGGTAAAGGCTGCCACAGGCGAGATTGTAACAGCCGAGGAGCTGGGCGGTGGTGATGTGCACACGCGCTTGTCTGGTGTTGCCGATTATCTGGCGGAGAACGATGCTCACGCGCTGGAGTTGGCGCGTCAGGTACTTGGCAATTTAAATCGGCTAAAACCAACGACCGTTCAACTGCAATCAGCCGAGGATCCAGCTTATGATCCGTCCGAGATTTTTGGAGTAGTCCCTGCTGACCTGAAAACCCCATATGACATCCGCGAGGTTATAGCACGTATTGTTGATGGTTCGCGTTTTGATGAATTCAAGGCGCGTTACGGCACGACTTTAGTTTGTGGGTTTGCACATGTCATGGGCACGCCAATAGGTATTATCGCGAGCAATGGTGTTCTGTTCAGCGAAAGTTCGGTCAAAGGTGCTCATTTTGTAGAACTTTGTTCCCAAAGGAAAATACCACTTGTTTTCCTGCAAAATATTACCGGATTTATGGTTGGAAAGAAGTATGAAGCCGAGGGCATTGCGCGCCATGGCGCCAAATTGGTGACCGCTGTGGCGACCACCAAGGTTCCCAAGATAACGATGTTGGTTGGTGGCTCATTCGGGGCTGGGAATTATGGAATGTCTGGTCGCGCATACTCGCCACGGTTCTTGTGGACATGGCCCAATTCACGCATTTCTGTGATGGGCGGTGAACAAGCGGCTGGTGTTCTTGCAACCGTAAAGCGCGACGGGATCGAGCGGAACGGTGGTCACTGGAGTATGGAAGAGGAAACCGAATTCAAGCGTCCCACTATCGAAATGTTCGAACGTCAATCCCATCCACTATACGCCTCAGCCCGCCTGTGGGACGATGGTGTGATTGACCCAAGAAAAACGCGCGAAGTGTTGGCATTATCGTTGATGGCAGCCCTGAATGCCCCAATCGAGGACACGCAATTCGGCGTGTTCCGGATGTAGAAGAGCGGATATGTTTGACAAGATTCTAATTGCCAACCGTGGCGAGATCGCCTGCCGAATTATGGAAACTGCCCACAAGATGGGCGTGAAAACGGTCGCCATTTATTCGGATGCCGATGTGGGTTCCAAGCACGTATCTATGGCTGGAGAGGCTTGGAGAGTTGGGCCACCGGCGGTTGCCGAAAGCTATTTGCAAGGCGACAAGATCATCGAGATAGCCAAGGCGTCTGGTGCAAAAGCCATACATCCGGGATACGGCTTTTTGTCCGAGTCACCTGATTTTGCAGGAAAAATAGAGGCCGCTGGGTTGCGTTTTATCGGCCCATCGTCCTCGGCCATTCGTGCGATGGGGCTAAAGGATGCGGCT
>JAPYON010000074.1:0-4311 GCA_029938175.1 Paracoccaceae bacterium
GCCAAGGCTGCGCGTCGAACCATGCACGGTCGACATTGGCAAACTGGCGCACAAAGGTGGCAATAGACATATCCGTCATGCCGGTCTTTGCTCCGGATAAATATGCACGCGACGCAAGAATATTATCCAACTTGATCAGGAAACCCGACGCAATACCGCGTTGTTTAACCGCGTCCAATTCCTCAAGCCGACTGCCGTATTTGTATTTATCAAGCGCGGATTTGAAATCGTCATCACATTCTGCGATCAACGCCGGATCATGCCGATCCAGCCACGCGTCAGGATCGTTCTGTGCAAGCGCCCACAACATAATGTCATAGCTTTCGTCGATCACATCACCTTTGTTTACTATCACCGGAACAGTTGCCTTAGGCGAAGCTGCTAGCAACTCCGGTGCTTTGTCTCGCAACAGAATTTCGCGCAATTCAACCTGCACACCGCTTGCTGCAATCGCAAGACGGGCGCGCATCGCATAGGGACAGCGGCGGAAACTATAAAGGATAGGTTTCATAGGTCACAAATACGACCGACAACCGCCTTTTGCAATCTATCCATCGACAGAGATAACAACCTTGCATAGGATATTATCTGATAAACCTGAACCGATGGATACGCCAACATGACTAAATATCTGAAAACCCGCCTAAAAAGTTTCGGCTACGCCGGGGCAGGGCTGGTGCATATGATAAAATCGGAACCACATGCCGGCATCCACCTTTTGGTAACTATTCTGGTGGTTATTGCTGCTATTGTCCTGAACGTAGCGCGGATGGATTGGATATTGTTAACCTTTGCCATCGCCCTTGTTTGGGCGTTCGAGGCAATCAACACAGCAATCGAGCATCTTTGCGACGTTATTTCTCCAGATCAATCCGACAGCATCAAATACGCCAAAGACATCGCCGCCGCCGCCGTCTTGGTTGCGGCGATTGGTGCCACAATCATCGGCATAACTGTGTTTTCCCCCTATATATATGCCCTGATCTAGGCCCTTGACCTTGCGACCAAGATGCCCTTGCGCTAGACGGTGAGAAAACCTCTACTCAGGGTCTAGATATGGCTAAGAACAAGAAACAAAAGGTCAAACGCCCCAAGGCGCTGCCTCCGCGTGGGCTTCGGGATTATTTCGGCCCCGAAGTGGTGGAGCGCAACGAGATGCTTGGGAAGATCACCGACGTTTATCAACGATACGGCTTTGATCCGCTGGAAACTCCGGCAATCGAGACGGTAGAGGCGTTAGGCAGTTTTCTGCCCGATGTAGATCGGCCAAACGCTGGCATTTTTGCTTGGCAAGACGAAGACGACGCATGGATGGCGCTGCGCTATGATCTGACTGCCCCATTAGCACGCGTCTACGCCCAGTTTAGCAAGGATTTACCAACGCCCTACCGCCGTTATGCGGTTGGCCCTGTCTGGCGTAATGAAAAAGCTGGACCGGGACGCTTTAGGCAGTTTTATCAATGCGATGCGGATACCGTAGGAACTCCGACCGTGGCCGCAGATGCCGAAATATGCGGCATGCTTTCCGATACTCTCGAAGCCGTCGGCATCCCGCGCGGTGACTATATCGTGCGTGTTAACAATCGCAAAGTTCTGAACGGCGTGATGGAGGTCGCAGGCGTTCTTGACCCCTTCGATCCGACGAAATTCGAAGCTGAACGTGGCATTGTTCTGCGGGCAATCGACAAACTGGACCGCTTGGGCACTGGCGGCGTTCGCGCTTTGCTGGGCGAGGGTCGCAAGGATGACAGCGGTGATTTCACGGGTGGTGCGAAGCTGTCCGATGAGCAAGCCGAAATTATCATGAGTTTCATGGACGCGCGGTGTGACACAGGCGGCGCAACATGCACCCGTTTGCGTGAATTGGTTGCCGGTTCGGACATGGGCCTGACAGGCGTTCAAGAACTAGAAACCATTGCCGAACTAAGTGAGGCACAAGGCTACGGCTCGGATCGTTTGCTGATCGACCCGTCTGTAGTACGCGGCCTTGGATATTATACCGGTCCGGTTTACGAGGCAGAACTAACGTTCGAGATTTTCGACGGCAAAGGTCGCAAACGCCAGTTTGGTTCTGTGGCGGGCGGTGGTCGTTACGACGATCTGGTCAAGCGTTTCACCGGACAAGAGGTTCCGGCAACGGGCATTTCTATCGGCGTTGACCGTCTGCTGTCCGCGCTACGTGAAAAAGGCCGCATCGGCGACCAAGATAACGGTCCGGTGCTTGTGACTGTTATGGATCGTGACCGCATGGCCGATTACCAAACTATGGTTTCCGAGCTGCGAAACGCAGGCATCCGCGCCGAAGTTTACCTTGGTAACCCCAAGAACTTTGGAAACCAGTTGAAGTACGCTGATGCCCGCAATTCACCTGTGGCGGTGATCGAGGGCGGTAACGAAAAAGAAAACCGTGTTGTGCAGATCAAGGATCTGGCCTTGGGCAAGGATCTGGCCGCTGACATTACGACGAACGAGGAATGGAAAGCCCAGCCAGCACAGATGGAAATCAAACGTGCTGATCTGGTAACTGAAGTTCGCAAGATGATCGCAAGGGCCGATGGCTGATGGTAGCTTCGCGGGCATATCTGCCGAATGCCCGACTGGGCGAAGGCTTGGCTGACGTGCGTGCCGAAGTCGGTCGGCTGATGTCAGGTTTTATAGCAAACGGTGCGCAACCAGTTGAATTAGCAGCGCTTTTGCCCGCTGATGTTCTAATC
The DNA here is from genome assembly GCA_029938175.1 of Paracoccaceae bacterium. Lineage (GTDB taxonomy): Bacteria > Pseudomonadota > Alphaproteobacteria > Rhodobacterales > Rhodobacteraceae > NORP23. The sequence goes on from JAPYON010000074.1 coordinate 2,715, forward strand.
GACCTTTACGGCGAAGACCTGCGTGCACGCGCTTATACAACACACGATCCGGTAGAGGGCGAGATGATGCTGCGACCCGACTTCACAGTTCCAGTAGTGCAGATGCACATGGCTTCTGGTTCGGGCGCGGCGCGATATGCTTATGCCGGTTCGGTTTGGCGACGTCAGGAACCAGGCAGCAATCGCCCGACGGAATACCTTCAAGCGGGTTTCGAAGTGTTTGGCGGCAGCAATCCCGCTGCCGACGATGCCGAAGTGTTCGCGGTTCTTGCAGCTGCACTCGGTGATCTTCCTGTGCAGGCGAATACTGGCGACATGGGGATGGCTTTTGCCGTCGTCGATGCACTGGATACGAATGAACGCCGCAAAGGTGCGCTTCGCCGTCACATTTGGCGGCCGCAAAGGTTCAAACGCCTGCTGGAACGCTATTCAGAGCAAGCAGAAACCAGCGTGGAGCGCACTCTATTGCTGCAAGCGGTCAAAGATGGCTCAGTAATGGACCTAATCAAAAACAAAGGCCCAGTTCAAGGCGTCCGCACCCCTCAGGAAGTTGCGGCACGGGGTGAAATTCTATTGAATGAAAAAGAAGCCGCCACGTTAAGCGAAACAGCCGTTAAACTGGTATCCGATGTGCTGGACTTGAAAAGCACCATGGGCGCTGCCGCAGGTCAGTTGCGCAAGATCGCTCCGATGTTGGCTGCGACTGCCGATCAGCTAGAAGCCCGCGCCGACGCTTTGTCTGACGCCGGAATGGATGCCGCAGCCCTACCGTTCGCGGCATCTTATGGCCGTACCACGTTGGAATATTACGACGGTTTCGTGTTCGGATTCCACGCGCCGAACCGCCCCGATCTTCCAGAAATCGCCCAAGGTGGCCGTTATGATGCGCTGACCCGCGTCCTTGGCAACGGTGGCGTGCCAGCAGTTGGTGGTATCATCCGCCCCGAAGCAGCACTTGCACTGAAAGGCGGTGCTAAATGAGTGTCCTGAAACTGGGCCTTCCCTCCAAAGGCCGCTTGCAAGAACTAACCATCGGCTGGTTCGCCGAACGCGACATTACGATTGAACGCACTGGGTCGGGCCGCGAGTACGCTGGCCGTGTCGTCGGGTTTGATAACATTGAACTAGTGCTGCTATCCGCCGGCGAAATCCCGAAAGAGCTCGCAGATGGGCGCATCCACCTTGGCGTCACTGGGCAGGACCTCGTGCACGAGAAAATCCCGGGATGGCAACAAAAAATAACCGAACTGACCCCGATGGGATTTGGCCACGCTGACTTGATCCTTGCTGTTCCGAACAGCTGGCTCGACGTCGAAAATATCGACGACTTGGATGCCGTAGCTGCGGCCTTCCGGGCCAAACACGGATTTCGCCTGAGGATCGCAACGAAATATCACAACGTTGTGCGCGAGTTTCTGCAAGCGCAGGGGGTGGCCGATTACCAACTGGTGGATAGTCAGGGCGCAACCGAAGGCACAATAAAAAATCTGACTGCTGAGGCTGTGGCCGACATTACGTCGTCAGGCGATACGCTGGTAGCGAACCATTTGAAGATATTGACGGACGGGTTAATTTTGAAATCGCAGGCGACGTTGTT
>JAPYON010000074.1:4321-7353 GCA_029938175.1 Paracoccaceae bacterium
GCGGGTTGGGATTCGCGAGCCTCTGAGGGATTGGTCAAACTGCTTGAAAATGTCGGCATTGCTAACAGTTAAAAATTAGTGAAGCCCCGAGTTTCTTCGGAGCTTCACTAATGCATTCTCTCGACGGACAGAAACCAATTAGTTGTAGTGAGCCTTTCTAACTTCCGCACCGCTAAAATGATCTGAGCCGCTCCAACTGACATAAGTGGAGTCAGAGAGCGTCTAGGAAATTAGAGCTATTCAGTATTGGCATCAAAACTGAAAGTGAAATAGGCAGCAACTGTCATCCCGTTATCAATTTTCTCCAATGCACTTTGTACACCGAAAGAAATAGCAGTAACGACTGGGATACCAAGGCCGATGATAGCTGCGGTCAAGAGGACCCAATCAACTGTTACAGCACCAGATTCGTCGGTCTTAAACTTATGCAAATATTTCATTTGTATTCCCTACGTCAGTATAAAAATGCGTTAATACTGGATGTTCAACCGCAACATGCGGGGGAAAAGGAAAAAATTGGGCAAAATGTTGAAAAATCAACCATTAAGTAGGAATTTTGGAGGTTTAGTGAGTGTTTAATCACGAAATCGCTTGCAACACCCGTTTTGCCTCGTCTGACGTTGAAGCTAACTTTTCCCGATCCTCGCCGGGAAAAAACCGTGCCCGCAGGCCTGTCGGTATTGGATTTGGTTGAAATCTTATCACTTTCGGTCCGATCAGAATCGTTTCCGCAGCCCAGCTGTCAACAATAGCTTTCGCGGCGGCTTTTGTCGCGCCGTACCCAGAGAAAAACTTTTTTCCTGTCACTGCGTCATCCATAAACACTGCCGTGCCCTGATCTGCCGCCTTCAACAGTGGTTCGGTCATTGCAATAATGCGCTGCGTAGCACGCGCATTGACCGCCCACATACGATCGAAATCATTTTCCGAAACATGGGCAACAGGTGAAAGCAGCACCGCGTGAACCGCACAATGCACCATTAAATCCAACCGACCCCAGCGCTCGTGAATGGCTAGGCACATACGTTGCAGCCCGCCCTCGTCGGTGATGTCCAGCGGTACCAGCGTACTTGAACCACCGGCCGCCTCGATTACATCGGCCAGTTCTTCTAGTCCACCAACGGTTCTGGCCAAGGCAATGACGTGTGCACCTTTGCGGGCCAATTCGACTGCGGTCGCGTATCCCAATCCACGCGAAGCACCAGTTACAAGTGCGACCGTTTCCGGTCCAACGTTCATTTTGCCGCCTGCATTTCGAAGCCGTTTTCGATCTTGTCCGAGGGCGTCACAGGGTATTCGCCCGAGAAACACGCATCACAGTATTGCGGACAATTGTTGTTCCGGCCACCATCCTGACCAACCGCATTATACAACCCGTCCAGCGATACAAACCGCAGGCTGGTCACTCCCAAATGATCCCGCATTTGATCCTCGGTCATCGAGCTGGCCAGCAGCTTGTCGCGGTCCGGTGTATCCACGCCGTAAAAACAGGGCCATTGAGTGGGCGGTGAAGCGATGCGGAAATGCACTTCTTTGGCGCCCGCATCCATAAACATCTCTTTGATCTTGCGACTTGTCGTACCACGCACTACGGAATCGTCCACCAGAATGACCCGTTTACCTTTGATTAACGCACGGTTCACGTTCAGCTTCAGCAGCACACCCATGTTGCGAATCTGCTCGGTTGGCTCAATGAACGTGCGCCCCATATACTGGTTGCGGATAATGCCCATTGCATAAGGAATCCCGCTTTCTTGACTGTAGCCAATTGCCGATGGCGTACCGCTGTCGGGAACAGGGCATACCATATCCGCATCAACGGGCGCTTCTTTGGCCAACTCTACACCGATGCGACGACGGGTTTCATAAACCGACTGGCCGCCGATAATACTGTCAGGGCGACTGAAATAGACGTGCTCAAATATGCAGAACCGAGGGTCGGCTTTGTGAAATGGGAAGGAGCTTTCGACACCCTGCGCCGTAATCACTACCATCTCGCCGGGTTCAATCTCTCGCACAAAATCAGCGCCAATGATGTCGAGCGCACAGGTTTCAGACGACAGAACCCAACCGTCGCCGACCTTACCCAACATCAACGGGCGTACACCCAATGCATCGCGCACGCCGATTAATTTGGTGCGGGTCATAGCCACGATCGAAAACGCGCCCTCGACACGGCGCAGCGCATCTTTCAGGCGTTCTGGGATGTTTTTCTGAAATGACCGCGCCATCAAATGTACGATGCATTCCGAATCAGACGAAGACTGGAAGATCGAACCACGCTCGATCAGCTCTTTACGCAACGCCTCGGCGTTGGTCAGATTTCCGTTATGGGCAATTGCACTGCCACCCATGGCAAACTCGGCGAACAATGGCTGCACGTCACGAATTTGGGTTTCGCCCTTTGAGCCCGATGTCGAATAGCGCACGTGTCCTATGGACAGGCTGCCGGGCAGGGTTTTCATTAGGCTGGATTTGGTGAAATTGTCGCGGACATATCCGAAACGGCGTGCCGACGTAAATCCCATCTCTGGCGAGTAGGCGACAATCCCGCCAGCTTCTTGGCCGCGGTGCTGTAAGGCGTGTAGACCAAGGGCTACGAAATTCGCTGCCTCGGCCATGCCCCAGATACCGAAAACGCCGCACTCTTCGTGCAGTTTGTCATCGTCAAAGGGAAGGGCGGGCAGGGAAGCATCAGTGAACATATAAATAAAGCTCGCTAGCTAGAGTGCAACTGCTTCGCCTTATAGGGCGCGCCGCAAGTGGAGTCACCCCACCATATCCACCTGTGGCGATTTATCAGGCTTCTTCCACAGCCTCGCCTGTGCACGAAGACATTAGTTCTTCGTACGGATCAATCAACCAGGATGGTAGCTCGGTGGGGACATATCCCTGCATGCTTTCTTGTTGGTCGGCAAGGATCACACGTGTTTTAGAATCCTCGACAACAGGGAAGCCTTCGCCGCCTGCGATAAAGAAATCATACGAGATCAGGACGACGACACTACGACGAGTGCCACGGACGAGACCAC
>JAPYON010000013.1 GCA_029938175.1 Paracoccaceae bacterium
GTTCTATCGCGCGATTTTGGCGGTAATGACTCCGGTTTTGGGCGCCGATCTTGGTGCGACCGCTGCCGATCTGTCGATGGCTTCGGGCCTTTGGTTCGGAGCCTTCGCTGCCATGCAAATTCCCGTTGGCTGGGCGCTGGATCGTATAGGGCCACGCTGGACGGCGGCTGTGTTACTGGCAATTGGCGGAGGCGGAGGTTCGGCCTTTTTTGCGATGGCGCAAAGTCCGTCGGATGTGCAAATGGCGATGGTTCTGCTGGGTATCGGTTGTTCACCCGCATTGATGGCCAGTTATTACATTTTTGCCCGGCTTTATCGCCCCGCCATGTTTGCAACGCTGGCGGGCGTGGTCCTTGGGGTGGGAACCGCGGGAAACCTTGCCGGATCGGTGCCCTTGGCTTTTGCAATCGAAACGCTGGGGTGGCGCACCAGCCTGTGGGCAATGGTCGTCGCCAGTCTGCTGGTTGCCGCAGGCCTTGCCGTATTCGTCAAAGACATGCCTAAGGTCGCGGCGCAGGACGGACTTAAAAAAGGCAACTTGCTGGACATCCTAAAAATTCCGGCGCTATGGGTGATATTCCCGCTGTTGATCGTAAACTACGCCCCCGCCGCAGGAATACGCGGCCTTTGGGCTGGGCCATACATGCGTGATGTGTTCGGACTGGATGCTGGCGGCATCGGCACAGTTACCCTGTGGATGGCTGTGGCGATGATGGCCGGCAGTTTTCTTTATGGGCCGTTGGACCGGATGCTGGGTACGCGCAAATGGGTGATTGTGGGAGGTAACCTGCTTGGTGCCGCCTGCCTGCTGGGCCTATGGGCCTTTGCCGAGAACGCAGTGATAACATCGACCATCCTGCTATTTGGTATTGGCTTGTTCGGGTTGTCTTTTCCGTTGATGATGGCACACGGCCGCAGTTTTATCCCGCCGCATTTGCTGGGGCGCGGCGTTACCTTGCTGAACCTGTGCAGCATCGGAGGGGTGGGGTTGCTGCAATGGATCATTGGCCGGATGTATGTTGCCTCTAGCGCCACGGCCCAAACGGCGGCGGCGCCCTACCAATCCCTGTTCCTGTTTTTTGCGGTCTTGATAATCATAGGCTGCGCCATCTATGCGTTCAGCGAAGATAGGATGGATTAACGCCCTTTATCAGCTATCGCGGCGATTTTGTTTTACCCAAAACATCGGCCAGATAGTTAATAAACGCTTGCGATACCCTTTGGGTGAACGTTTCGGCACAGTAAACCGACAGGTAAAAAGTTGCGAATAACGAAAGGTTACAGACCCTTAAGACGAAAATTACGTGCAATATTGTAGTTGTGACTCGTACCGGCTTGCCATCGCCTGAACTTCGTTTGCGGCACCTTTCAGCCATGCTTTGCTGGCGTAGCTACCCCGTGAATAACCTGTGTGGCCCTCGTGGTATGCCAAATATTGGTTGAAAGCGTCATTTTTTTCGATACCGAGCCGTCGGTTCGAGACATTCATATACCAGCCGATAAAATCAGCGGTATCGCCGAAATCCGTGCGCTTGGCGCGATGGTTTCCGGTCTCGTCACGATACCAGTCCCATGTTCCATCCAGCGCTTGCCCGTATCCGTAAGCCGAGGAAACGCGCCCGTTCGGGATCACCCACAAGAAATACTTCTTCGAAGTTTTGGCCCGTCGTTGATAATTAGACTCTCTCCAGATCGTTGCCATTTGCACATGCACAGGAACGCCCCAAGCGCTCTCGCTGCGTTGTAAATCCTTCAGCCAACCGCGTTTCTGGTCAAGAATAGAACAAGCATCCGTCTGGTTCTTCGGCGGGCCAGAACTGCCCACACAGGAACCTAGGATCAACACCAAAAGGAGTACGAAAAAACGCATTGTATTTGCCTCAAGATTAACTGCTCGGGTTTTTACCCTTGTTAGCCGCAGAAAATCGCATTTTTGCAGAAAAAGCAAGTAAATCCTATGTGACCTTCAACCTTCAACCTTCAACCTTCAACCTTCAACCTTTTGGCTTCTTGTTCTGTAAGCTGCTCGCCTTGCTTCTGCTTCAACGAGGTTTTGCGGGCGCGGGCATATGTGTCGTCCTGCCAAAAAATCATGCACCCATCGCAGCCTTTTCCACAGCACCCTTCGGCGCCGATACGATTGGTTTTGAAGTGCCGTTCGTTCGGGTCTTCGCCGATCGATTTGGCCAAAGCATCCCGCCGTTTGTCGTAATTGGCATCGTCCCGCTTGTCTGCAACCTCAAGGTTTTGCACCAGTTTGTCAAACTTCACACGCTTCCATTGTTCCTCGTTCAAGGCCTTTTCTTTGCGCAGCACTGTAAAAGCCGGAAAACGGGCTTTGAGTGTGTCGATGTTCTCGTGGTCAAACAGATCAAAGGGAATCCGAACGGTGGTTTGCGTGCCGCCATGCACAACGTTACGCCGCGCACCGGTATCTGCCACTTCGAAATCATAGATACGCAACAACATAGTTTCACGACTGGCAGGGGAGACAAAGTCTAGTACCTCGCCTGCTTCCAGCTTATTCTTAACGTCCACCAGAAACGCGTGATCCGTCACTTCTCGAACCACGCCCGCAAATTCCCACTGCGCTAGCGAGGCCGTGTGCTCATACTCATGCGCGTAGTTTGACAAACGTCCTTCGTGAAACGCCAGCGTATAGCCTCGATTACCGACGCTCTCCAATTCGCGCATATACTTGCGCGGGTTCCAGTTGTCAGGGTCATCGTAATAATCATCAATCGCCATACGATATGCCCGCGCCACAACAGTGACATAGTATTCCGACTTCCCGCGCCCCTCGACTTTCAGACTATCCACGCCGATGCGCAGGTATTCGTCCAGCTTCGGCATGATGCACAGGTCTCGCGAGTTCAAGATATACGACCCGCGCCCATCTTCTTCAATCAGCATCAACTCACTGGGGCGGCAACCTTCTTCCAGCAGGAATTCGAACATGTCTTTGTTGGAATCATTGATGTCGAGTTCCTCAACCGTCCCATCCTTCATCCGCATCCGTACACTGTAATTCCAGCGGCACGAATTGGTGCAATTCCCCTGGTTTCTGCCACGTTCCGCCATGAAATTCGACAGCAGGAAACGCCCCGAATAGGTCATGCGCATGGCACCGTGAACAAAAGCCTCCAGTTGGATGTCGGGGCATTTTTCGCGGATTTCGGTCAGCTCGTTGAACGAGACTTCCCGCGCCAGCACCACCAACACGCGCCTTGGGATTCCCAGAATTTCACCGAAAGCCAAGACGAAACATTCGCTTGGGTCGAGATATGCAAGGGCAGTTCGGGCGCGCGTTCCTTGACGAACTGGAAAATTCCGGGATCGGCGACAATCAATCCGTCAGGTTTTACGCGGCGGATCGTGTCGATGTATTCCTCAAGTTTCGGAACATTTTTGTTGTTCGAAAACAGGTTTAACGTCAGTTAGGTGCGTTTTCCGTGTGCGTGGCCGAATTCCACCCCCTCGATCACATCCTCCAGCGAGAATTGCGATTTCGTGCGCAGGCTCATGTCTGGCGTGCCAAGGTGAACGGCATCGGCCCCGTAAAGAACCGCCATTTTTAGCTTGCGCAGGTTACCCGCAGGCATCAGCAATTCGGAGCGTCTTGTCATCGCATTAACCTATATAAAAAACGCCAGCAGGATCGGGATCAAGATAATCGAGATCAACGTCGAGACCATCACCAAGCCCGCTACCAGATCCGTATCCGCGTTATATTTTTCCGCCAGCATGTAGGATGTCACCGCAACTGGAGTCGAGATCTGAATGACGAGCACCCCCAGCGCTATCGGCGGCAGCGCAAAAAGCAGTCCGGCGCCCAGCGACACAGCGACGCAAACGATATATTTCAGTCCTGACATCCAGACGGCTTGCCGGAACGTCCCGGGTTTTAATCGTGCAATCGCCACGCCAAGGGTTATTAGCATTACAGGAATAGCGATCTCCCCGATCAGGCTTAACGTGTTGACGGTCCATGTGGGCAGGCCCCAGCCGTTAACCAGAAACATACCACCAAGGATAGTTGCCCAAACCATTGGCTCTTTGAGCGCCGACAGCGGTGAGCCCCCGCCGGAAACCACCCAAACCCCTACGGTAAAGGACAAAACTGCCATGATCGCAAAGACTACTACCGCGTAATCGAATCCCACTGTGCCGAATGCGAACAGCGTCAGCGGAAGACCAAGGTTGCCCGTGTTGCCAAAGGTTAACGGCGCAAGGAAGGTTTGGATACTTAGTTTCGTTGTCTTGAGGAACACTAGAAACAGCACGCCGATCCCGACATATGCAGCCAATGAGGCCAGCGCTATATCACGCAATGCCTGCGGGTCGATCTCGGTTTGCATCAGGGAGACAAAAATTAGCGCTGGAACGGACAGGGTCATGGTCAGCCGCGTCACGAACTCGACACGGTATTCCCAGCCCAGTTTCACCCAGACAACGCCAATCCCGCCAAGAATGAAAACAGGCGCGACGCTTTGCAGAACTTGAAGAATGAGGTCCATGAAACTACCTTAGAAGAATGAGGTCCATGAGACTACCTTAGAAGAATGAGGTCCATGAGACTACCTTAACAGTGTTCACAGCTTTTCAGTCGCTGTGGACAGGAAGTCAAACTGTCTATAAGAGAGCGACTCGAATTCTTGAGGTTAAAGTAATGTTAAAATTGTCGGCAAAATTTTCTCTGGGTCAGGTGGTAAAGCACCGTGTCCATCCGTTCCGCGGCGTGGTCTTTGATATTGATCCGACTTTCGACAACACAGACGAGTGGTGGGAGTCGATTCCCGAAGACATTCGCCCCGTCAAAGATCAGCCATTTTACCACCTGCTGGCCGAGAACGACATGTCGTATTATGTCGCCTATGTGTCCGAGCAAAACCTTCTGAATGACGAAAGTGGTGATCCGGTCGAGCATCCTGAAGTGGCCGAAATGTTCGGGCCGTTAACCGACGGAAAATACGATATCGGCGGACAAATGCATTAGGGCAAGGTCATTATTAGCCTCAGTAGCCAATAGCACACCCGTCTTTTCGTGGGTCCGACGCGCCCCTTAACACTCCGTTAACTTCGTCAATCAAGATCGCTTGTGCACCGCCCAGCGGCTTGCCCAGAACGTTAACTTTGTGCCCCAACGCTTGCAGGCCCGCTTGCGTTTCCGCCGAATACCGGTTCTCAACGGCCAAGCCGCTCGCGTCGGCAAAGCTACGCGGAGTGTCCATTGATTCTTGCGGGCTCATCCCGAAATCCACGATGTTTGACACCATCCGCATATGCCCAGTCGACTGGTACTGCCCGCCCATCACGCCAAACGGCATGATGACCTTGCCATCTTTCTTGAGCATTGCAGGAATGATTGTATGCATCGGGCGCTTACCACCCCCTGCTTCGTTCGGGTGGCCCCTTTGTAACGTAAACCCCGAACCACGGCTTTGGAACAACAGCCCGAATTTATTCGAGGCCAACCCTGTCCCGAAACTGTTGAAAATCGAATAAATCAGCGAGACCGCCATCCGGTCACTGTCCACCACTGTCAGATAAACGGTCTCTTTATGCACTGTTTCGCTTAATGCGGCGGGGGATTTCATTGCTCTGTCGATGTCGATCAACGCGGCCAGTTGCTGCGCCGTTTCATCTGATAACATGTGTGTCAGCCGGACGTCCTGATCCGTCGGGTCAGCGATAAATCGGTTGCGAGCATCATAGGCCAGCTTGGTCGCTTCGGCCTCAAGATGCGTGCGGGCGACCCCGAAAGGTTCCATCGACGCCACATCAAATTGCTCCAGAATGTTGCCGAGCAATATCGCCGTCGCCCCTTGGCCGTTCGGCGGCAGTTCCACTAGCCCCATCCCGCGATATGTGCCGCTGATCGGTTCAACGTAAGTGCATTCCGTCGCTGCGAAATCGTCCAAAGTATGGCAACCACCAAGCGCGATCAGCGAATTAACCATGTCCTCGGCCACCTCGCCCTCATAGAAGCCAGCACGGCCCTCCATTGCGATCCGGCGCAAAACTTCAGACTGCTGTGGGGCGCGGAAAACCTGCCCCTCGGTCGGGATTTGGCCGTTCAGCAGGTAGGTGTCCTTGGCGACACCTTTTAGAAACTGCGCGCTGTTTTGATAGTCAAACGCCGTCCGCGCACCGATCGGGATACCTTGCTGCGCATAGTGAATCGCGGGGGCCAGCGTCTCTTTCAGGCCCATTTTGCCGAAATCCTTAGACAGCTTGACCATTGCGTCCACAGCACCCGGCACAGTCACAGCCTCAACGTCGTGAGCGGGCATAACCGAGTGCCCCGCCGTCCGAATTGCATCAGCGTCCAGCGCGGTAGGTGCGCGGCCTGAGCCATTCAGCCCGATAATTTCCTCGGAACCCGCAGGCTTTACCAAAACAAAACAATCCCCGCCCAGACCCGTCATCTGCGGCTCGGCGATATTCAGGACCATGGCGGCTGCAATCGCCGCGTCTACGGCATTTCCGCCACGTTCAAGCATCTGAACGGCAACTTTCGCCGCTAGCGGGTGCGAGGTCGCACACATGCCGTTGCTGGCTATAACTGTAGATCTACCGAGGGAACTAAAATTTCGCATAATGAGGGCCTGATTGTTGATTACGCCCTACGTGTAAACTATAAAATCAGGCCCCGCCATACGGCGGTTATACGCAATTTATAGAACCGACATCGCGTATCGGGGTGGGGCTGATAAGTGCGATGCCGGTGAAGCTTTGTATCTACAAGCCTAGGAATAGATTCGGAAAAAGGCGCGGTTTGGGCCAAATTGTGACCGGAAAGAAAAATACGGCGAAATTGTGAATCTTATGAAGGTATTGGCCTTCGCCTCTTGAAAACCATCGGTTTTGAGGCGTAGATTATGCGTATGGCTATCACCCTCGTCACTACAGCGCAAAAGAAGAAACAAGTTCCCCAAGCGGTCAGTTACCACCGCACAGAACTGACGGTAATCCTTTCTTTATATGGTCGAATGGTCGCAGCGGGCGAGTGGCGGGACTATGGCATTTCTGCATTTCGAGACGTGGCAATTTTCGCGATTTTCCGCCACGCAGCCGAAAACCCCGTCTACCGGATTGAAAAACGCCCCAAACTGGCGAACAAACAAGGGCAATATGCCGTTATCGGGATGAACGGGCAGGTAGTGAAGCGCGGGCGTGAACTGAAAACGGTTTTAGCGGTGCTTGAGCGCAAAATGATTCGGGCTGTGTCCGGCTAAATCAGCAACGCACCACCTTTGTAAAATGTATCTGTGGGGCGGATAAATCCGGTGGTCACCTTGCGGCAATTCAAAGCATCGGGATTCATGCGTTTTTTTGCCATCGGGTGATCGGCCGAAAGCACACCCAAACGTACCAGAATTGCAGCCATTGCAGCCTCGGATGCACGAGTTGCGCCATCCTCGATCTTCAGGGCGACACCCAAACCTTGCTCTGAAAGAATCGCGACGTATACACCCTCGGCACCGGTCTTGATGGCGACCTTGCCATCCATCGCGGGCATCAACTCAGAACAGGCGCGGCCTTCACCGGCTACCAGCAACGGGTGTTTGCGCATTGCTGATACCAACTTGCGCGCTGCGTTTTCCCGTGCAGCACCCAATCCTGACGGGTCTGCCATGCGCGCCGCCGCGCGGGCCAGTCCGGTGACCGATGTGGCGAAATTCGGGGCGTTGCAACCGTCGATACCGTAACCGGGGGTGTCGATCCCCGTCATTTCCTCGAATGCTTCCTTCACGGCTTTTTGCAACGGGTGGTCCACTTCGGTGTATTCCGAATGCCCGCCGATGTGTTTGTTTACCGTCAAAAAACCGGAATGCTTTCCGGAACAGTTATTGTGCATCTGACAAGGTGATTGACCGTTGTCGCGCAGTGCGTGGCGTGCAGCATCATCTTTGGGCTGGTGTGAACCACAGCGGAAGTCGTCGTCGTTCAAACCCATGCCCGCAAGCCAAGTCTGCACACGGTCGGTATGGATCGCAGCACTGTTATGCGAGGCACAGGACAGCGCTAGTTGTTCGGTGTTCAGGCCAAAAGCCTCGGCAGCGCCAGTTTCAATCAATGGCAAAGCTTGCAGCATTTTCGAGCTGGATCGTGGTAGGATCACCTGATCCGGGTCACCCCAACTGGCGATGATATTTCCTGCCGCATCGCTGACCACGGCATGTCCGCGATGCTGGCATTCTAGAAAATCGGCACGCCAGATTTCGACTAATGTTTCGGCTGTACTCATGGGATTGACCCTTATCGGATGCAAATGTTGGTAAAAGATCGGCGTATCCCTGCCAATCGGTGTAATTAGCGGCGTTTTGGGGCTAGCAAAACGCCTTGCGCTGGGGCTAGATTAGGCGCGCAGGTGATGGAAATACAAGCCGTCTGAAACAATCCGCAGCGAAATGCGGTCCGGACAGCAAAATTATTTGGGCGGAGGCTATAAATTATGGGCTGGATTATTCCACGCGGCATTGCATTTACAATGGTAATGGTCGGTTTGACCTTGGGCACTGGCGCAAAAGCGCAAGAGCTGGCTATGATCGAAGCGATCACCGACTGGAGCGTCTACGTCGATGTCGATGAAAACCAGCAGAAGCTTTGCTTCATCGTATCCCAGCCTACTAAAAGCGTGGCGCGCCGTAATGGTCAAGCCGTAACCGTTAGTCGTGGCGATATCCGTTTCCATATCTCGGTTATGCCGGAACAGGGCGTCGCCAGCCAGCCTAGCTTTCTGTCAGGCTACCCTTTGAAATCAGATGGCGTCGTAAAAATCGCGATCGGCAGCACCAAGTTTAAAATGTTCCCAGATACTTCGAGCCATAAAGAATACGCGTGGACTACGCCTGCGGACGATGTCGCGCTGATCGCCGCCATGCGTAAAGGTGCCGAAGCGATTGTCACGGGAATATCCGAGCGTGGAACTACGACGACCGACTACTTTTCGTTGCGCGGATTTACGGCAGCGGTTGAAAAAGCAATGGACTTGTGCAAGTAGGGCGCACTGCCTAATTGCTAACAAAGAATTAATGCGCCTCTCGTTCTTTCGGGGGGCGTGATGCGTTGTAAGGAAACCCACAATGTCTGCGCCGATTACACCTGATAACCTGACCGTTCCTCGCAAGGAACCTGCAGGTAAGCCAAGCCTTATCGGTCTGTCCCGCGATGCCATGCGCGAGGCACTTATCGGCATGGGAACACCTGAAAAGCAGGCGAAAATGCGGGTCGGACAAATCTGGCACTGGCTGTATTTCCGTGGCGTGACCGACTTTGGTTTGATGACCAACCTGTCGAAAGGATTCCGCGCAGAGTTGGCCGAAGTATTCACGCTTGCGCGCCCAGAGATCGTTACCAAACAGGTCAGCAAAGATGGCACACGCAAATACTTGCTGCGCATCGCTGGTGGTCACGAGGTTGAGGTGGTTTATATCCCAGAAAAGAACCGTGGCACGCTGTGTGTGTCTTCACAGGTTGGCTGCACGCTAACTTGTTCTTTCTGCCATACCGGCACGCAAAAACTGGTACGCAACCTGACCGCGGGCGAAATCGTCGGGCAAATCCTTGTGGCCCGCGACGATCTGAACGAATGGGAGAACACTCCGTTTGATAAGCGCTTGCTTTCAAATATCGTATTTATGGGTATGGGTGAGCCTTTGTATAACTTTGACAACGTGCGCGACGCAATAAAGATCGCGATGGACCCCGAGGGGATTTCCATTTCTCGTCGTCGCATCACGTTGTCGACCTCTGGAGTGGTGCCAGAAATTGCAAAAACAGGTGACGAAATCGGCTGCCTGCTTGCTATCAGTTTTCACGCAACGACTGACGAGGTTCGCAATACGCTGGTCCCGATCAACAAGCGCTGGAACATTGACGCGTTGCTGGACGCGCTGCGAAATTACCCTCGGCTGTCAAACTCCGAACGGATCACGTTTGAATATGTGATGTTAAAGGGCGTGAACGACAGTGACGAGGATGCTCGGCGATTGGTGGAGCTGATCGCGGGCATCCCAGCCAAAATCAACCTGATCCCTTTCAATCCGTGGCCCGGATCGCCTTACGAGCGGTCAGATTGGAAGCGGATCGAGGCGTTCGGCGATATCGTCAACGCCGCCGGATATGCCAGCCCTGTTAGACGCCCGCGAGGCGAGGATATCATGGCCGCATGCGGACAATTGAAATCCGACACCGAGCGCGCCCGTAAAAGCCGTAAACAGATTGCCGAAGAGGCAGGGCTTTAGTCGAATCCACGCATGCCTTTCAGATGGGAAGGCCGGTGGCTGGTAAGATGTCAATAAATCATGTATTAGGGGCATAATAACGGGCAAAAAACCCATTTGCGGGCAAGAGCAGACAACATGACGAAATTGAATAGACGCACCGTTCTATCGGTTCCCTTGGCGCTAGGCATTGCAAACGTCGCGAGGGCCGAGCCTTCGGTATCCAGCGGATCGGCCCCAATTGCAGATTTTGTTGTGGTATTTAAGTCCAGTCGTAAACTCGGTTTGTATCGAAGCGTCGATGGCAAACCTGTGTTGCTGCGCACCTACCGTGTAGCCTTGGGGTTCGCACCGCGTGGCGACAAGGGACAGCAAGGTGATGGCCGCACGCCGGAAGGCATGTATTTTATCAACCGTCGCAATCCCAACAGCGCGTATCACCTTAGTTTGGGGATATCGTACCCCGACGCGACCGACCGTGACGATGCGCGGGCCAAAGGCGTAAGTCCGGGCGGCGATATATTTATCCACGGTGGGCCAAAGAATTTCAGGGACCGGTTCAAGCGGGACTGGACTGCGGGTTGCATTTCGGTCAGCGATAAAGAGATTGAGGAAATCTGGGCGATGGTCCCGATGGGGACCCCTATTTCAATTCGGCCATAAGTTCGAGCTCCGGTTTGGGGAAGGCCTGCGCCAGAACCTGGACCCACCAGATTTTGCCATTGCTTTCCTGATACCAGCCGTAACCCAAATGCGTTGCTTGAGGGTCCAAGATGGAAGCACGAGACGCTGCGTCGTCCAACCATGCCTGTATAACGAACAGCTCGCTGCGGAACGATTCAGCGACGTTCTCGCCCCGAACAATCCCATTAAAGCCAGCTCGCGTCGCACGTTCCTGTGGCGAGGTTCGGTCTGATCCAAAATTCCATGCCCGTTGTTGTCTAGACATGTCACGCGCATGGGTGTCGGCTGCTGCGTTTAGCTCGGCCGACAGTTGCAAGGGTGGCGCACCGCGCTCGGCTCGTATGGCGTTGACGCTGTCGAGATGGCGTAAACTGATGCTGCCCACGCTGAATCTAGAGATGTCGCCGGAATAGGTTGAGCCCTCGTAAATCCCGGATTCAACTTCGGAACATGCCGAAAGTACGAGCATTGCGGAAAATAAAATGGCACCTAACCGAAACATAATGATACTCCAGATAAAATATATTCGGCCCTGTCTAGCGCGAACTGCACCATGATTCAAATAGCAGATTTCCGCCCAACGAATTATTGATCAGCCTGTGAATTGCCTACGGCCACCTATTCCCATATGGTGCGCGCAAATCTATTTTTGAAAGTACCCCATGACAAAAATTAGCAAGCTCTTAATTACGCGCCGCCGTTTCGCGACAGCCGTGGCAGCGTTCAGCGTTGCGGCCCCCTCGGTTCTGAGCGCACAGGAAGAGACGCAGCCAACTGGGACCGTTGAGATCCGCACAAACAACTATTCGGTCCGCGATTGGAGGGGGCATTTTTCAAATCTGCGTAAAGGCGCGATCCTTGTGGATACCAAAGGTCGGACCTTGCATTATTGGCCTGAAGACGAGGCTTATCACCTTGCTTTCCCTGTCAGCGTGCCACTTACGCCAGATTTGACGCGCCTAGGCCGCACAAGTGTTGTTCGCAAGCGTATCGGGCCGGATTGGCGTCCGACCCCGTCGATGCTAGCGCGCAACTCTGATCTGCCCGCATATATCGAACCAGGACCGGAAAATCCGCTGGGCACGCACGCGCTGTACCTTAGCTGGCAGTACTACCGCATTCACGGCACGAACGACACGCGCAAAATCGGGCGGCAGTCCTCGAACGGGTGTATTGGCCTGTATAATGACGACATTGAAGAACTGTTCGGGTTGGCGGAAGTTGGCACACAAGTGTTGCTAATATAGCGCAGGTGAAACCAGTTTTATTTGCAATTCTTCTATAGTTGCAATGTCAAAAGAGAGACGCTAGAACATTCTTGTAGTTTTCTGTGTTTGCGTGGCTCGATGAGCGAGTTTAGGCAGGCAACATCTTTTTGGAGGATATTTCTATGAAAAAACTCGCAGCTCTTACAGCAGCAATTACAGCCACAGCATCCACAGCATTTGCTGGTTCCGTTGCAATGCTCGCACCAGTAGAAATGGAAATGGTTGCTGAAGAAGCAGGCTCCATGGGTGGTGCCGGCATGTGGCTAATCCCACTTCTAGTTATCGCCCTGATTTTCTTTTCGATGAAAGACTAACGTTACCTAAAGTTTACGATATTATGATCGAATTAAACGGCGCTTTTCGGCGCCGTTTTTTTTGCTTTGAGCAGGAGTACCCAGCCAGTAGATACCTGTAGCATGATCACTTTTGACCCGCGTGAATATTGATTTCGAAGCTACGTCAAGGATTTAGCTCCAGCGCTATTCCAATGAATACGGTTCTAGCACGTCAATGTTAACATAGCCGACCTTTTCACCGATCCACTGTAACGATTGCCATATCTGACCCGTATCGGTTTCTGTGAAATAGGTGTTGGTGAACTCTACGCCATACCCTTCGCAGCTCTCAGTAAACGGGGTTACTTCGTACGTAACCTCGACGATCGTAATTACAGTCGCCGCAGACGTGGTCAGCGAGCAGGTGACTGATAGGGTGTCGCCGGAAGGTCCGACACCAGGAAAGCGGTAGTCGCGAGTCAGGGTCACGGGCCAGTCGTCCGTTGGCGTGATATAGGCAATAGGGTCGTTCGCATCGTTGCGCACGGCCAGCAGGTCGCCGCCCATGCCGCGTGTGCCCGTTACAAGACCGCCCAACATGGTTATGTTTTGGCGGAAGGACGATATGTAAGTAACATATTGGTCGTTAACAGCTGTGCCTGTTAACAGGTTGGTAAGATCTTCGCCCTCGATCCGGCCACGGATTAGCGCGAGGCCGAACTCCTCGATTTTTTCGCGAGTTACCTTGCCGCCAACGGAGGGAGCCTCGGGCTGTTCTGCTGTCGAAGACAGGATGACGCCTTTGATGGCTGTCACGACAGGGCTGGTGCCGCTGGACGAGCATGCGGCCAGTAGGCCCAAAGCCGGTGCCGCTAGGATGGGTCGTATCATTGCCAGAAGGCTCCCCAGGTTTCGTTGAAATCGACGACGTCATAATCTCGGATGGTAGAATATAGACGCTCGCCTGTTTGCAGGTGCGCTCCGCCGTCACCGCCGACGGCTCCAAGCGCAATGCTGGTGCTCGAGCGCGTTTCCAGTGGCATGGTCCAGCGTAATGGTATGGTCAATGTGACACCCTTAGAGAAGTTCCCCTCGCCATACTCGGAGAATGGCATGTCAGTCATGGCGACAAAGCCGGACACCTCCCAACCGCTTTCAAAGCGCCGAGATACCGAGACGGTGGTGCCAACATCCCCTGCCAGATATTTCCCCACGTCAATTTGTGCCTCGATTCCGTGATAACCGGTATCCCAATATAACGAGGCATGGGCTGTAACGGTTTGGTAATCCTTAAAGCCAAACATATCGCCGTAAGCACGTTGTTGTACGGCTCCAACTTCGGCCCCGATGCCCCAGTTTTGGTTGGTCGGCATCCATAGAGCCTCGCCAGTGACCCCCCCGAACATACGCTCCAGATAACCTGCTGAGACCCGGGCGTACGTGCTTGGTGTCAGTTTGAAGTCGTAATCAGCAGTCAGACGATCAAGGATAGGGCCACCGGTTTGATATTGAGCAAAGTCGCTGCGAACCGGTGTCGGGCTGGCAGAAGGCACAGCGCCTGTGCCGATGTTCCCGATTAACTTCTGTGTTAACGAACCGTTAAGCGACAAGCCGCGGGACAGGCGATAACTGGCGTTGGCATTCAACAATACGTCGATGCTGGCCGCAGCGCCGTTGACCGCCAAATTCACAGGAATGACCGGAATGATCCCCCAAGTGAAATCGGGATAGATATCGCGGGACCATGTGCCGTCTGGCAAATTGTTCGCGGCGTCGAAGAAACGGGTCGTTGCGAAGCTGTCAGGTCCTGCGTCGGGGCGGTCAACCTGCGCTTCGAGGTCAGAGCGCCGAACCTCGATCGTGGTGGTGGCTAGACCGGATGCGACGGGCGTTATACGGAACACTTCGACAGAGTGGGGTAAGGCCACGGAAAGGGTTCGCATAATACGACCGACCGCCTTGGTCGTTTGTGGCATGTTGTTGTTGGTTACATACAAGTCGATGGTGTTGCCTGTGATCAACGCTTGTTCGATCACCAGACCTTCCGGTTCCAGAACGGGCGCGAGGGCCGATACCAAAAGTTCGGTAACCAAGGAATTGTCCGCCCACTTTTCGCTGCGGTTATAGTCGCCAAGGCGCGGGTTGACCGGAACGGGGCCGATGCCGAAATCTGACGGCACAATCGGACGGTAAGGGTTGCCGGAAATCGTCAGGCGGAGACCGAAATCGCTGCCGTATTTGTAATACCCGCCCAGTGAAACGCCGCGGATAGGTTCATATTCGATCCCGAAGTTCAAGGGGGATACGTGTTCAAAATCTCCATGAACCTGCTCGCCCAAGTACGCATCCGAAGAATATTCCGCCTTCAGAGAAAGGCCTTTAACGGGGGCATCCCACTCGAGGCCGCCAAACAGGGCCATGTCGCCGCGGAACAACTGATCGTAGGCCAGCGGGTCATCCGAAGGTGCGGGGCGCTGGCCTAGCGAAGCAATCGGACGATAACCACCAAGGCGACCCCAGCCGAGGCCGCCGGTTACTGTTAACCCGTGTCCAACGTTTTTGCTGGCCACAATGTATTCACTGCTGAAGGCGCCGTTGGACAGAAAGTCGTTTGACCCGACTGCCAGCGATGGCAACGTGTCTGTCTCGGCGAAAATCTGGTATTTCAAGTCAAGGCTTTGATCAAAAAGCGCCTCTCCGAGGCCGGTCCAGTCATTCACCGTCATGAAATGCACCGAGGTTTCCAGATTAGGCAATATCTGGAACGTTAACGTCCCACCGTAAACTGTGCCACTGCCGGAAAAGGTCCATGCGGTCTCGGCGTCGGGCAAAACCTGCGCGGTTGGCATGTCGATCAGACCGGATGTGCCGTTCAGGGAAAAGCTGGCCGATTGCGCGC
Source organism: Paracoccaceae bacterium (assembly GCA_029938175.1). Classification (GTDB taxonomy): domain Bacteria; phylum Pseudomonadota; class Alphaproteobacteria; order Rhodobacterales; family Rhodobacteraceae; genus NORP23. The sequence continues at coordinate 15,356 of JAPYON010000013.1, forward strand.
TGGCAACCGTGGTTGCGATTAGCGCGAGGCCAGCAGGAAGGTGGCGGAAGAGGCTTTTTGGCATAAACTTGGAACCACTGGTAATTTCAGATTTAGGCCGTAGGACAGATCCTGCAAACCAAGTATATTTTTATATTGGAGCCGTTATTTATGCGAGTCAATTTAGCTACATTCCAACACCTTGGTCGGAATTACGCCGATTCAGCTTCCAGCAAGGCCGCCAGCCCGCTGCGATAGTCGGGATATTTCAATATGATGTCTAATTCTTCAAGAATTCGTTGATTCGAGACTTTTTTCGATTCGGCATAGAAGCTGCGGGCCATCTGGGTCATCTCGGCGGTCTCGAATTCGACGGCTTCGGGGATCGGTAAACCCAGCAAACGTGCAGCCTCGGCGATAACCTCCTGTGGTGGGGCGGGGTCGTTGTCGCAAACATTGTAAGTCGCACCTGCATTGGGGCTAGCGATAGACGCCTGCAGCACTTGCGCGACGTCTTCGACGTGGGTACGGCTGAAAACCTGCCCTTGTTTGATAATCCGACGCGCCGTACCCGCGCGGACTTTGGCAAAGGGGCCACGACCGGGTCCATATATTCCTGCAAGGCGGAAAATATGGACCGGAAGTGTTGTATTCTTACCTAATTCAAGCCAAGAGATCTCGGCTTGAACGCGCAAGTTTCCCCGTGCGGTGGCGGGATTCAGATCAGAAGTTTCGTCCACCCAACCGCCACCACGGTCGCCGTAAACAGCCGTGGTGGATAGGTATCCGACCCATTGAATGGTTGCTGCCTGAGCCTCAATTCCAGATTGGAAAGCGGCTAGAACGGGGTCGCCGTTTTTGTCGGGCGCAGTACAGATCAAAATGTGCGTAGCCGAGTTGATCGCGGCGGTTACGTTCGCATCCGGCCAGATGATAGCCTCTATTCCTTCGGTCTGCATTTCGGCAGCCTTTACTGGGTCGCGCGTAGTGCCAATCACCCGCCACCCTTTATCGCGAAGCTGCGCTCCGACGATTGTGGCGGTATAGCCGTACCCGAACACCAGTAAAGTATTCATATCAACGGGCCTTTTCGTGTGCCAAGCGTTGCTGGGCGACATCCTCGTCGCGTATATTGCGGTTTTGTTGGACCATGCATTCTTCGATGAAAGCAAGATGGGCTTCGATCGCTGCGCGGGCAGCCCCGGGGTCTTGCGCCATGATGGCGTCGAAAATCGCGCGATGCTGATCCAACAGCATACTGCGGTTAGATCGTTTTCCGAACAATAACTGGCGGTTATAAAAAACACCCGCCTGAAGCAGGTCGAACATCGAGCGCATCATGTGCAGTAATACGACGTTATGCGCAGCCTCGACAATGGCGAGGTGAAACTCGGCGTCGATTGCGGCCTCGTCGTCTGGGCTGCTTTTTTCGTGGGCCAATTCCATGCGCTTGAAAATGCTTTGGATAACTTTGCGGTCGGTATCGTTGGCGAACTCTGCGGCGCGTGCAGCCGCCATGCCTTCGAGATCGCGACGGAATGACAGGTAATCCAACAACGCTTCGTCATGGGTCGAGAACAGTTTTATCAACGGTTTCGAGAATGCCGAGCCAAGCACCTGTGCAATGAACGCGCCCGAGTTGCGCCTTGTGACAATCAAACCGCGAGCTTCCAGTTTTGCGAGCGCGTCGCGTAATGTCGGACGGGATACGTCGAACTTGATCGCCAGATTGCGTTCCGAGGGCAACCTTTCTCCAGGGCGAAGAACCCCTCGCAATACTAAGCGCTCGATCTGCAAAACGATGGCGCTAGCAGCTTTTTCCGGCTCGATTTTTTCAAATGGCATTTAGTATCCCCAACCAAGATTGGGTAAATGATATTGTCAATCGTAGTTGTGTGGCAAGGATTAACTATATAACCGGATTCAAGAGGCCGACCCGGTTAATGTTTTGTTAGGGGGTTATTACTTAGGCGTGATGTAAATCTCGACCCGCCGGTTTGCCTGGCGCCCCGCGGATGAAGAGTTAGAAGCCACCGGGCGCGTCTTGCCTACGCCGTAAGCCAGAACGCGGTTGGGATTGACGATATTTATCAGGATACCCCGAACGGCACGGGCACGTTGTTCAGACAATGCTTGGTTATACGCGGATGTGCCCGTGTTGTCCGTGTGACCGACGACTTCGATCATGGTGTTCGGGTAGGCATTCATGCTGGCCGCGAGAGTATTTAAGTCTGCCACCAGACTGTATTTAACTACAGCACTGTTAGTGGCGAAGGTAATTTCTTCGGGCAAGGACACGATAAGTTGCGTGCCCGTATTGATGATACTGACCGAGCCACCCATAGATTCGCGCAATGCTGCCTCTTGCGCGTCGAGGTCGGAACCTATGGCGCCGCCAATTGCGCCACCTATCAGGCCGCCGATGATTGTGCCTTTGCCTTTGTCGTCAGACACCGCACGGCCAAGCAAACCGCCGAGGACGGCCCCGATACTTGCGCCTGTTCCGGTGTTATTGGTAGTTCCGTCAGGATTAACGCAACCGGAAATGGTGAGAGCGCCAGCTAGAGCGACGACGCTTGCAGTTTTGAATATGGCCATTGGAAATCTCCTTAATAAGAAGTTAAACGCTTGTTTCCCCCTTATTGTCGCCTCTGAAGCGTGCAATTCAAGCCCTTTCGACCACTGCGGGATTTTTGGGCGAATCCTTGCTTAGGGGGCGTCGAGACGTGCCGCCTCATACGCCAGCATCGCGCGTTTGACTGGAAGTCCCCAATGATACCCACCTAAGCCACCGGATTTGCATAGTGCACGGTGGCAGGGAATCAGCCAGCTCACCGGATTTTTGCCAACGGCGGTGCCAACGGCGCGGACGGCTTTTGGATTGCCGATACGTTGAGCGATTTCGGAATAGGTGGTGGCGTGGCCTGACGGGATTGTAAGCAAGGCCTCCCATACTTTGATCTGGAAAGGTGCTCCGATCAGATGCAGGGATGTATGTCCGCCTTGTTCAAATGCTGCGACAGTCCAGTCGGCGATGGTGTCAGGGTTCTCGACGAATTCGGCGTTGGGCCAGCGCGAGGCCATATCTTGAAACGCAACATCACGCCCGAATTCGGACGAGAACGCCAACCCGCACAGCCCGCGGGCCGTGGCCATGGATAGGACTTCGCCGAACGGGGAATCGAACCAGCCGTAGTTTATGGCCAACCCTTTACCCTTGCGCGCATACTCGCCGGGGGACATGGCCTCCCATTTCACGAACAAACCGTGCAGGCGGCCAGCACCGGACAGGTCAGCTTCCTGCGAAGTGTCCAGTACCGTGAACCGATCACCCAACAAAGATTTGGCGTGATCCAGCGTCAGGTATTGCTGATACCGCTTTGGACTAACCCCTGCCCATTGGCTAAAAACACGTTGGAAGTGCATTGGTGAAAGCCCGACGGCGGCGGCGGTTTCCTCAAGCGATGGCTGGTCGGCCACGCGGTTGCCTATAAAAGCGATGGCGCGGGCGATCACTGCGTAATGGTATGGGTCTTTGCCGCTCAACTCGTTCATCAGGGTTCCTTTTGGTTAGTATGGCCACGGTATTGCATACAGGGTAGAATTCCACCCGAATCTTGCGCTTTTTCGGGGACAATATGACCGCCCAACTGGACTATAAAACTATTTCAGAGATTTTTCGCCGTTTTCAGGTTAGCGAGCCTGATCCGAAGGGTGAACTTGATCACGTGAATGCGTTCACTTTGGTGGTTGCTGTGGCGCTGTCGGCGCAGGCAACGGATATTGGCGTGAACCGTGCGACGGCCGAGTTGTTCAAACTTGCGGATACGCCGGAGAAAATGCTGGAGTTGGGCGAGGAAGCCTTGATCGAGCACATCAAAACTATAGGCCTCTTTCGGAATAAAGCCAAGAATGTCATCAAGTTAAGTCAACGTCTGGTGGATGTCTTCGACAGCGAGGTGCCGTCCTCACGCGCCGCACTTGAAAGCTTGCCGGGAGTGGGCCGCAAGACCGCTAACGTGGTATTGAACATGTGGTTTCATCAGCCAGCGCAGGCCGTAGATACGCATATCTATAGGTTTGGCAACCGAACAGGGGTCGCGGTTGGCAAAGATGTCGTCGCTGTGGAACGTGCAATTGAAGACCATATTCCGGCAGAATATCAACATCACGCTCACCACTGGATGATTTTGCACGGACGGTATATATGCAAGGCCCGCAAACCTGTTTGTACAAATTGTATCATCGCCGATCTGTGCGAATCCAAGGATAAAACGTTATGAAGAAGTACCAAGTCGTCGGAATCGGTAACGCGATGGTGGATATCCTCGCGCATGTGGACGACACGTTTTTGACCAAGCACGGTGTTGAAAAAGGCATCATGCAGCTTATCGACACAGATCGTGCGGCGGAGCTGTATGGAGTGATGGGCCCGGCTATGGAAATATCCGGTGGCTCTGCGGCGAACACAATTTCGGGACTGGCAGCGCTGGGCGTGCGGACAGGGTATGTTTCCAAGGTCAAAAAAGACCAACTTGGCAGTATTTTCTCCCATGACATCAAGGCACAAGGTGCGGACTTTGACACGCCTTTGGCGGATGCGGATCATCCGGCCGAAACGGGTTGTTGTATGGTGCTGGTATCGCCGGACGGTGAGCGTTCGATGAACACTTATCTGGGTGTGTCGGAATTCCTGTCGCCTGACGATATTGACGAAGGTATCATGGCGGACGCTGACTGGATCTACCTTGAGGGGTATCGTTTTGACGGGCCGGACAGCCACGCGGCGTTTGCCAAGGCGGTTACGGCCTGCAAGACGGCCGGAGGGCGTGTTTCGCTTACGTTATCGGACCCATTTTGTGTGGAGCGTCACCGCGACGCATTCCTCGAGGTTATCCGCGCGGACGTCGATTTACTGTTCTGCAATGAACATGAATTAATGTCCTTATACCAAACCGATGACCTCTCGGTTGCGATGACGCTGGGAGCGGCGGATGTTGACATTCTTGCCTGCACAGTTGGCGTGCGCGGCGCATATGTTTTGAGCGGCGGCGAAGAAATTCACGCCCCCGCAGTCGAGATGCACATAGAAGACGCTACCGGTGCCGGAGACATGTTTGCGGCAGGCTTCCTTTATGGTCTGACGACCGGCCGAGACTACCTTACCTGCGGCCGCATGGGGTGTGTTGCGGCGGGTGAAATTATTGGGCATATCGGGGCACGCCCTGAGGCAGACCTGATGGATTTATTTGTGTCCGAGGGGCTGGTTTAGGACGCTAGCCAAGTTCTATACTTTTCGCTGTTTGGGAGCCAGATCGTCAATCCATGGTAGGGTGTTTATGTCCGCCTCGCTCGCCAGTTGGCAGTTTACGGCGAAGCCTGATCCGTCCAGTGGGTGGTGCAGTTGCAGTTCTTGCTGCTGTGGAACTCGAGGGCTTTTGCGCCCACTGATAGATATGAGTCGCGCCTTCGGGCACGCTCGTTGTGATTTTCATTTGATTGGGACGCGCCCAGACGGGGTTCAGCCGCCGACAGATCGAGCAGTTGCAGGAGATTGCGAATTTCGGTGTTTCCAGAATTTCGAATATAACGGTGCCCGCAGTGGCAACTTCCCTCGACCAAGTTGTCCCTTTTCTATCCGTTCATGCGGATCGTTTCGTTTTTCGGATCATACGGGCTGTCCTGTACTATTTCAGCGTCCCAGAGTTCGTTGAACATTTTGGCCTTCAGTTTTTGCCCCACGACCGCCAGTTCCGGACTAACATAGCCCATGCCGATGGATTTTTCAAAATGTACTGAATAACCACCGGAAGTCAGGCGGCCGATTTTGGTTCCGTCAAGAAATAACGCCTCGCGGCCCCATGGATCGGCGTCGGTTGGGCCATCGATCAACAGGGTTACGCATTTGGCTCGGATGCCTGTCGCCTCCATCCGAGCTTTGCCGTGGAAGTCTTTGGAGAGATCGATGAAGCGGGGAAGGTCGGCCTCGACTGGCGTGGCGTCACGGCCTAGTTCGGAGCCGAAGGCGCGGTAGGATTTTTCTTGGCGAAGCCAGTTTTGGGCGCGGGCGCCGACGAGTTTTAGGTCGAATTCTTCGCCTGCGGCCATGATCTGGTCGAACAGGTAGTTTTGCATTTCGATAGGGTGGTGGAGCTCCCAGCCCAGCTCGCCTGTGTAGGCCACGCGGATTGCATGGACGGGACACATTTTGAGTTCGATGTGTTTGGAGGAGAGCCATGGGAAGCGTTTGTTGGTGAGTGCTGTTTCAGGGTCTGGATCGGAGATCAATTTTTTCATCACGTCGCGGGATTTCGGGCCTGCGAGAGCAAAAACGCCGTATTGGGTGGTGACGTTCTGGATTTCGATGTAGCCGAATTCTTCCATTTTGGAGGTGGCGGCTTTGCGTAGGAAATCGCCGTCGTAGTCGGTGAGAGCGCCGGAGGAGACGAGGTAGTACTCGTTTTTCGCTTCGCGCACGATGGTGTATTCGGTGCGGGTCGTGCCTGTCGCGGTCAGCGCGTAGGTCAGGTTGATACGGCCAATTTTTGGCAGTTTGTTACAGGTAAACCAGTCTAGGAATTGTGTCGCACCCGGGCCTTTTACGCGGTGTTTGGTGAAGGCGGTGGCGTCGATTAGGCCGACGTTTTCGCGGATGGCTTTGGCTTCGTCTACGGCGTGCTGCCACCAGCCGCCACGGTGGAAGGAGCGGGACTCAACGTCGAAGTTGCTTGGCGCGTCGAGCGGGCCGAAGTAGTTCGGGCGCTCCATGCCGTTGACGACGCCGAATTGCGCGCCTGCGGATTTCATGCGTTCATAGCAAGGGGCTGTGCGGAGCGGGCGGCAGGCTTTGCGTTCCTCGTCCGGGTGGTGAAGGATGTAGACGTGGTCGTAGCATTCTTCATTCTTTCGGGCGGCGTATTCGATTGTCATCCAGTCGCCGTAGCGTTTGGGGTCGAGTGATGCCATGTCGATTTCGGCTTCGCCGTCGACCATCATCTGCGCGAGGTAGTAGCCAACGCCACCAGCGGCGGTGATGCCGAAGCTGAAACCTTCGGCCAGCCACATGTTGTCGAGGCCCGGCGCTGGGCCGACGAGCGGATTGCCGTCGGGTGTATAGCAGATCGGGCCGTTGAAGTCGTCTTTGAGACCGGATTCTTCGCATGATGGCATGCGGTGGATCATGGCCATGTACTGGCCTTCTATGCGTTCGAGTTCCAGTGGGAACAGGTCGGCGCGGAAGCTGTCGGGGACGCCGTGTTCGAAGCGTGCGGGGGCGTGTTTTTCGTAAACGCCGAGAATCCAGCCGCCGCGTTCTTCGCGCACGTAGGATTGTGCGTCGGCGTCGCGGATTACGGGGTGCTCGGGGTTGCCAGCTTCGCGGAAGGCTTGCAGTGCTGGGTCAACGTCGGTGACGATGAACTGGTGTTCGACAGGGATGGCAGGAAATTTGATGCCGAGCTGTTTGGCGGTGCGTTGTGCGTGGTTACCCGTGGCGGTGACAACGTGTTCGGCGTGGATTTCGAAGGTTTCTTCGGACGGTACAAGGTTACCGCCTTTTTCGATCATGATTGTGCCACGGACGATCCATTCGGAACCTGTCCATTCGTATGAATCGACCTGACGTTTGCGGATGATTTTAACACCGCGTTGGCGGGCCCCTTTGGCCATCGCCATGGTGACGTCGGCGGGGTTAATGTAGCCGTCGGTAGGGTGATAGAGCGCGCCTTTCAGGTCTTCGGTGTTGATCAGCGGCCAGCGGGCTTTGACTTCGTCCGGTGTCAGGAATTCGTATTCGATACCAACGGAATCTGCGGTGGTGGCGTAGAGCTTGTATTCGTCCATACGTTCATCGGTCTGGGCCATACGCAGGTTGCCAACGACGGAAAATCCGGCGTTCATGCCGGTCTCGGCCTCAAGTTCTTTGTAGAACTTTACTGAGTAATCGTGGATGTGCGTGGTGGCGTAGCCCATGTTGAACAACGGTAGCAGACCAGCGGCGTGCCATGTGGAACCGGAGGTGAGTTCATCGCGTTCCAGCAGGATTACGTCATCCCATCCAGCTTTGGCCAAATGGTAGGCGATGGATGCGCCGACGACACCGCCGCCAACGACACAGGCTTTTACGTGGGATTTCATAATACTACTCCGAAATGCGATTTTCACGCACAATGACGGATTTTGGAGAAGGGTCCAATATCTCGCCGACTGAACATATACTGAATCCGACTTTTCAGGCGAAAAATGTTTTGGAGGTGCTGCATTTCTGTGGGAAAACTGGATGCGGTGAATCCTGTTCTAGACATTAACAGTGCGATGATGCTACCAAATGCCGAAATGGTGCAGTGCGGGATAAGCGATTCAGACATATGCTGGTTTGTTATACAAAACACGAATTACGACAGGCGCTGACTGAACTTCGGGTCAACGGCTCGGTTGGTCTGGTGCCTACTATGGGGTATCTGCACGAGGGGCACATGGCGCTGGTGGCGCGGGCACGGGCGGAAAACAAAGTTGTGGCGGTCTCAATTTTTGTCAACCCGACGCAATTTGGTGCCAACGAGGATTTGAGCACGTATCCCAGAGATAGCGAACGAGATTTGCAAATTCTGCGCGATGCAGGAGTTGATGTGGTTTTTACGCCGACTGCGGGCGAAGTTTATTTGCTGGATGCCGATACGCACGTTGAAACGGGGTATTTGTCGCGCGTATTGATTGGGCGGATCAGGCCGAAACATTTTCGCGGTGTCGCAACCGTTGTGACCAAGTTGTTCAACATCTTCCAGCCTGATCGAGCCTATTTTGGATGCAAGGATTACCAGCAGTTGACCGTTATCAATAAGATGGTCGCCGATCTGGATATTCCGGTCGAGGTGATCGGGATTCCGACCGTGCGGGAGGCTGACGGTTTGGCGCTGTCGTCGCGCAATGTGCGCTTAACGTCGAAAAATCGTGCTGCCGCCCCGGTATTGTGTCAGTCGCTGGATCGAGCCGAAGTTCTGGTCGCCGGAGGGGGTGCAACGGTGCATTCCGTCAAGAAAGAAATTCTCGATTTACTGGCGGGCATGCCTTCCGGTGTTGTCGAGTCTGTAGATATTCGCGATGCCGGAACTTTGGCACCTATGCGTGGGCGGATTGCATCTGCTGCTGTTGTATTGCTCGCTGTTCGCTTCGAGAGCGTGTTGCTGATAGACCAGCGGGTAGTTACCCCGTCAAATAACCGTTAACCGAAAGGTAAATCCATGAGTGTACCTGTGAAAACCCGCAGAACCACCGTTCCACAAATCCGTGCGCGCAAGGGCAAGGAGCCTATTGTTTCGCTAACCTCCTATCATGCCCATACTGCTGCAATTGTTGATCGGTATGCAGATTTCATTCTGGTGGGCGATTCACTGGGGATGGTAATGCACGGAATGGAATCCACGATCGGTGTTACGCTTGATATGATGATCACGCACGGGGCGGCGGTTGTTCGCGGTACGCAGAAGGCGCTGGTGGTTGTCGACCTGCCATTTGGGACCTACGAGGAAAGCCCTGCGGTGGCTTTTCGGAATGCCGCGCGGGTGATGAAAGAAACTGGCTGCGGGGCAGTTAAACTGGAGGGCGGCGCGCGTATGGCCGAGACGATCCGGTTTTTGAACGAGCGGGGCATTCCTGTGATGGCACATATCGGCCTGACGCCCCAATCCAGCCATGTGATGGGCGGTTTTAAAACGCAAGGGCGAGATCAGGCGGACTGGGCGGTGCATGAGGCGGACGCGGTTGCTGTGACCGAAGCGGGCGCTTTTGCGCTGGTGCTAGAGGGAATGGTGGAGCCGCTGGCCGCGAAGATCAGCAAACAGATCGAAATTCCGACGATCGGTATTGGCGCGTCAGCGGAATGCGACGGGCAGATTCTGGTGCTGGAGGATATGTTGGGACTGAACCCGACACCTCCGAGGTTTGTAAAAGTTTATGGTGATCTTGGGAGCGGGATCGAGCGGGCAGTGAAATCCTACGCTCAGGACGTTAAATCACGGGCGTTTCCGAGTGATAAGAATACATATTAACGAGCACAGAATAGAAAACGGGCTTGTGTTTTGTAAGAATTTTCGAAAAGCCCCACATTGAGCGATAGAACACCTAACAGATGGGCAGAACATGACCGATAATCCGCTTCTGCAAGAATGGACCACTCCTTTTGAAATTCCGCCGTTTGATGAAATCTCAAACGAACATTACGCGCCGGCGTTTGAGCTGGCGTTGACGCAAGCCCGCACAGCGATCGATGTGATTGCTGACAGTGACGATGCACCAAGTTTCGCCAATACAATCGAGGCGATGGAGCGGGCCGAAAGTTTGTTGGAAAGGGTTTCGGCAGTGTTTGACAACCTGTCCAACTCGGACGCAAGTGATGAGATGGAGGCGTTGGAGCGCGAACTTGCCCCCAAGTTCGCAGCGTTTTCGGCAGAGACTTTGATGAACACAGACTTGTTTGCGCGTGTTTCTAAATTGGTGGAAGACGCGGACAGTTTAGGGTTGGACGCTGAGCAATCGCGGGTACTGGATCTGTATCATCGGATGTTTGTCCGTTCAGGGGCTGCTTTGAAGCCGAAGAATGCTGCGCGCTTGAAGAAAATTATGCAGCGGTTGGCGTCATTGGGGGCGATATTTTCGCAAAACGTTCTGGCGGATGAAAAGTCGTGGGAATTGGCCTTGGGGTCTGGTGATCTTGGCGGGCTTCCCGACAGCTTGATCGCGTCTGCGACGCAGACCGCAAAAGAGCGCGGCAAGGATGGCCTTGTGATTACACTGACCCGATCGCTGGCGATACCCTTCCTGCAGTTCTCTGACCGCCGCGATTTACGCGAAATTGTTTTCAAAGCGTGGGAAGCGCGTGGGGCGAATGGCGGGGAAACCGACAATATCGAAACTATCGCTGAAACGTTGAAGTTGCGTCATGAGCGTGCGGTGTTATTAGGATTTGAAAACTTTTCGAGTTTCAAGCTGGACAACGAGATGGCTAAAACTCCGGATGCGGTACGAGAATTGCTGATGAACGTTTGGGAGCCAGCGAAGAAGAAGGCCGAGAAAGATGCGGAGAAACTGACGAAATTGTTGCACGACGACGGCCTGAACGATGATTTGGCTGCGTGGGACTGGCGTTATTACGCTGCGAAGGCAAAGAAGGCCGAACATGATCTGGATGAAAGCGAGATCAAGCCGTATCTTCAACTGGATAACATGATTGCGGCCGCGTTCGATGTGGCTGGCAAGCTGTTTGGACTGTCGTTTGAGGCGCTGGAAGTGCCCTTGTACCACCCCGATGCGCGGGCTTGGGAGGTGAAACACGGTGACGAACACATCGGTGTGTTCATCGGTGATTACTTCACGCGATCCACCAAACGGGGTGGTGCGTGGAGCTGGCGTTTTCGTGGGCAATCAAAGATGGACGGCGATGTGCGCCCGATTACGGTGAACATTTGCAACTTTGCCAAAGCACCCGAGGGCGAGGTGACGTTGCTGACGTTTGACGATGCACGCACGTTGTTCCACGAATTCGGACATGCGCTGCATTCGCTGATGTCGGATGTGAAGTACAAATTTATTTCGGGAACTTCGGTTTCGCGGGATTTCGTGGAGCTGCCCAGCCAGCTTTATGAGTACTGGTTAAGCGCGCCGGAAGTGTTGTCAAAATACGCATTACACGTCGAAACGGGTGAGCCAATGCCCAAAGAGATGTTGGAACGGCTTGAGGCGGCGAAGAATTTTAATCAGGGGTTTGATACGGTAGAATTTATCGCTTCGGCTATGGTGGACATTGATTTTCATACGGGAACGCCACCAAATGATCCGATGGTCGCGCAGGCAAAATCGTTAGCGGCGCTGCACATGCCCGATGCGATTTCGATGCGGATTGCTTCGCCGCACTTTAATCACGTGTTCGCCGGTGACGGGTATTCGAGCGGGTATTATTCCTACATGTGGTCCGAGGTGATGGGCGAAGACGCAATTGCAGCGTTCGAAGAGACGGGCAACGTGTTTGATCCGGACATGGCGGCGCGGTTGGCAGAGCATATTTATACGGCCGGTGGGTCGAAAGACGCGGCTGAGTTGTATACGGCTTTCCGTGGGTCTTTGCCCAAAATAGAGGCTTTGTTGAAAGGTCGCGGGTTGGACTGAAGTTGGCGTGGTGCGTGGGAGGCCACGCATCCTACGGACTGTTTTGGCAATTGCATCCGTCGCCTTACAGTCAACCAGACCGCGTTTTTCGCAGCGCTTGAATCTTGACATTTATTTGCTTTTTAGTAATTTCTGCGGTCTGATGTAGTGAAGAGGGGATCACTATGCCAAATCGCTGGGTAATACTGGCTACGCTGTTCTTTGCGCGGCTGACTGTGGCCTTTCAGTTTTAGGCAGTGGCCGCGATTTATCCGTTTATCATGGAAGCACATGGCCTGAATCTGGCGGACATTTTCTGGCTTTCAATGTTTCCACTGCTTTAGCAAATATCCGACGCATTGCACAAGAATAGTCAAACCTATAGAGGGGGCTGAAACGTGAAGCGGGTGTTTTAATGTCGAATACTAAAAAACTGTATATCAAGACCTATGGCTGTCAGATGAATGTCTATGACAGCGAGCGGATGGTTGATGCGATGGGGGCCGACGGCTATGTCACCGTGGATTCGCCCGAGCAGGCGGATATGATTTTGCTGAACACCTGTCACATTCGTGAAAAAGCGGCTGAGAAGGTTTATTCGGAACTGGGGCGGTATCGCGGGTTGAAAGAGGCCAATCCTGATCTGAAGATCGGTGTCGCTGGATGTGTGGCGCAGGCCGAGGGCGAAGAAATTATGATCCGCCAGCCGATGGTTGATCTTGTTGTTGGACCGCAAGCCTATCACCGCCTGCCTGCGATGACAGCGAAGTCTGGTAATGGGGTGCAGGTTCTGGACACCGAGTTCCCCGAGGAAGACAAGTTCGACTTTCTGCCGCGTGGCACCAAGGCGCGGCGTGCGCCTGCCGCGTTTCTGACCGTTCAGGAAGGCTGCGACAAGTTTTGTGCGTTTTGTGTGGTTCCCTATACACGCGGTGCCGAGGTTTCGCGTCCTGCGAAGCGCCTGCTGGATGAAGCGCGGGATTTGGTGGATCGTGGTGTCGTTGAAATCAGTCTGCTGGGGCAGAATGTGAATGCTTACGAAGTTGACGGCTGGACTTTGGCCAAGTTGATCCGCGAACTTTCCAAGATCGAAGGCTTGGAGCGAATTCGGTATATGACCTCGCATCCTAACGATATGGGTGATGATTTGATTGCCGTGCATGGTGACGTTGAAAAGCTGATGCCGTATTTGCATCTGCCTGTGCAATCCGGATCGGACAAGGTTTTGAGGGCCATGAACCGCAAGCACTCGGCGGTGGATTATATGAAAGTTCTGGAGCGGATGCGTAAGGTGCGGCCTGATATGATGTTGTCGGGTGACTTTATCGTTGGTTTCCCCAGCGAGGATGACGCGGATTTCGAGGCGACGATGGAATTATGCGAGCAGGTTCGTTACGGGCAGGCTTATAGTTTCAAGTATTCCCCACGTCCGGGCACGCCCGCTGCTGACCGTGTGCATGTTGATGAAAGCGTTAAAACCGAGCGTCTGCACCGCTTGCAAGCCCTGTTGACCAGTCATCAGGTTGAATTTCAGGACAGCATGATCGGGCGCACTTTGCCTGTGCTGGTCGAGAAGATCGGGCGTGAGGCGGGGCAGGTGATCGGTAAGTCGCCATATCTGCACGCCACGCATTTTCTGGGGGATGCGTCCGATATTGGCAAAATTGTCGATGTTCGGGTGGTCGCAACGGAGAGAAACTCGCTGTCAGCGGAAAAAGTAGTGTGACTGGGAAGCCACACTAGCTTCGGTGGGCAACTAATGGATTCGCAAACGTAATACTCTGTGTTAGCAATCAAGCAACGTCGGCGTTAACGATCGGCAAATTTGAGGCAGACATTATGAGCCTTTTGGCGGTCACCCTGCTTTTTGGGGTATCCAGCTCTATGTTGCCAGAGACAGTGCAGGCAGCAGAAACTGGTACATATGAGGCGGCTATCTGGATTAATCCGGACGGCTGCGAGCATTGGATTCTGGATTTGAGTGTCGAGGGGGTGATATCCTCGCATTTGGATCGAGCCGGTAATACAGTTTGTGATCGAAATCCCTACATTCTCATTGAATTTAGGGAGACATGTGTTCGAGGTGAACAAGGCTGCGCTTTCGGATCGCTCTATCAATACGTTACACGGATACTTCACGCGTGAAATTCTGGACGGTAAAACGCAGTTTTTGATCGGCGGGCATACTGACAGTTCCGGTCCTATTTGCGAAAATTTCTATTCGGCATGGGCGGGGGTGAACGCTGTGGCCGACGTTGCGCGGCAATCCGGCGAAATTGTCCGCACTGACGGGTTTGGCAAGATGCAGCCGATTGCCTCGAATCACACGGCTGAAGGCAGAGGCCGGAATCGTCGCGTTGAAATTTTTTGCGAATAGGGGGCGGCATGTCAGGTAAATTATCTAAACCGGCATTGATGGTTGCAAGCGCGCTGATTTTGGTGGCGTCGGAAACGGGCCGTCGGATCGCGATTACGGGGTCGATCGGGGGCGTTGCTATACGATCGCACCGCAGGGATTTTGGTTGATGGAAACGGATGTGATCACTGGATCATCGACGACGGGGTCGAGGGATATATGTCGCCACGGTTGATGGATGACGGCAGGCCTGTTTGCCGTGACGGGACAGTTCTCTATACCACAATCGACTTTGACCGTGCTGTTTTGGGCAATTAACCCGAAGTATTTCGCTTGCCCCTCTAGCGAGGTTGTTGCACCATAGTTCTGTATAATTCTTTATTTGAACGGATGGTGGACTTTGGCGATAACCGCGCTGACCGATGTTAAGACCGAGGCTGGATCGGCTGAGACGGCCCTCGAATTTCCCGACAATCGCTTGTTGCTGCAACTGTGCGGCGAGCTGGATTCAAACCTCAAGAAAATTGAAACGGCTACGGGTGTGGAGATCACGCATCGCGGGAACCGTCTGTCGCTGTTTGGTGATGACGAGCAGCGTAAGCATTCTGCAGCGATATTGCGGGCGATGTATTCGCGGCTGGAGCAACGCCGTCCACTGGAGCCGGGGGATGTGGACGCGGCGATCAGGATGCCAAGCGAGGTGTTTGATGCGCCACGCGACCCTGACCAGATCGAGATGTTCAAGGCCGACACTGTCGAGATTCGCACACGCAAACGCACTGTTGAACCACGCACGCCGATGCAGAAGGCCTATGTGAAGTCTCTGTTCGAATACGAATTGGTTTTTGGGCTTGGGCCCGCGGGAACCGGCAAAACATATCTGGCGGTGGCGGCGGCGGTCTCGCACTATATAGAGGGTCATGTTGACCGCATCATTCTTAGTCGCCCTGCCGTTGAGGCGGGCGAGCGTCTGGGCTTTCTGCCCGGTGACCTGAAGGAAAAAGTCGACCCTTATATGCAGCCGCTTTATGATGCGTTAAACGCATTTTTACCTGCCAAGCAGGTGCAACGGATGATCGAGGACACGCAGATCGAGATTGCGCCGCTTGCCTTCATGCGTGGCCGCACTTTGGCGAATGCATTTGTTATTCTGGACGAAGCGCAGAATGCTACGTCGATGCAGATGAAAATGTTCCTGACCCGCTTGGGCGAGGGCAGCCGTATGGTTATCACAGGTGATATGACCCAGATTGACCTGCCGAGGGGTGCGACCTCGGGCCTTGTCGAGGCCGAGGGGATTTTGCGCAACGTTAAAGGGATCGGTTTTACGCGGTTCACTACTGCCGATGTGGTGCGGCATCCGATGGTTGCCAAAGTAATTGATGCATATAATGCGGCGGCTAAGCCTCGTGGCTGATCTGGTCGATTTACTGATCGAGGATGATCGCTGGGCGAAGTTGGGGATGGGTGCTTTGGCCGAACGATCGGCGCACGCGGCATTGACGATCGCAACGGTTCCACCTGAATATGAAATTTGCGTTATGGCCTGCAACGATGCCCGTATTGCCGAGCTGAACGCAGAATTCCGCGAGAATTCCAAAGCGACGAATGTACTATCGTGGCCAGCCTTCGAACTGGCCCCTGAATTTACGGGCGGAAAGCCGATAATGCCGCCCACAGCAGGCGTTATGGTAGAAAGCCTGGGTGACATTGCCATCGCCTACGAGACTTGCGCGCGCGAGGCCGCTAAGAAAAACATCACAATGCAGGCCCACGTTAGTCACTTAATCGTGCATGGATGCCTCCATTTGCTGGGTTTCGACCATGAAACTGACAAAGATGCCACAGTTATGGAGGAATTAGAGGTTAAGGCCCTTGCCACGATGGGGTTGGACAACCCATATTGAACCCACGGGCACAGCATGTTGCCTATTTACGGAATTAAGGAGCTATGGGCGACACTAAAGACGGGTCCTCTATCGCAGCGCATCGCGCGCAGGCAGATTTGAGTTTTTCGACCCTGCAGGACGGGTTCTGGAAAAAACTGTTCAGGCAAACGCCTGATGATACTCTGAACAATCACGACGAACCAAACGCTGCCGAGATTTCTGTGGCGGGCGCCAACTCGATGTTGCTGAATATTCGTAACATGCATGATATGCGCGTGGGCGATGTTGCAATTCCGACGGCAGATATTGCTTCGGTTCCCGATGATGCAACGCTGGAAGATGTCGTCGCGGCGTTCCGAGACTCTACCAACAGTCGTCTTCCGGTGTATTCCGAGACGCTGGATAATCCGCTGGGGTTGGTGCATTTGAAAGACATCGCGCTAATTTATGGTTTTGGTGGTTCCGCCAGATTTGATTTGAAATCCATCCTGCGTCCGTTGATTTATGTGCCACCATCCATGCATTTAGGCGCGTTATTGCAAAAGATGCAGAGCGAACGGTTGCATATGGCGTTGGTCATTGACGAATACGGAGGGGTCGAAGGCTTGGTGACGCTTGAAGACTTGATCGAAGAAATCGTTGGAGAAATCGAAGACGAACATGACGCCGAAGACGAACAACTTTGGACCGAGGAATCCGCATCAGTGTTTGTCGCGCAGGCGCGTGCACCGCTGGATGCATTCGAAGATGCAGCAGGCGTTGACTTGCTGCCGGATGATTTGGACGAAGAGGTCGATACGCTTGGCGGTTTGGTCTTTATGCTGATCGGTCGAGTGCCATCGCGCGGTGAATGCATTCGTGATGGGCATGGGCATGAATTCGAGGTCATCGACGCAGACGCGCGGCGAGTGAAAACCTTACGTGTGCGATTGAACGTTAAAGGGCCGCTCGGCCAAGCGGCAGAATAAACGGCGTGGCAGGCTGGGTCCGTAATTTGACGGGATTTCGTCAACTAATGTTGGCGCTGATTGCGGGCGTTGGCTTGGGGCTGGTACAAGCCCCGTGGTCTATCCAGTTCGCATTTCTATTTCTTCCAATTATCTTCTGGCTACACGCCGGAGCTGACAAGCGAAGACGGGCGGCGCTGTTGGGCTGGCTTTTTGGGCTGGGGTATTTCGGCTTAACGCTGAGCTGGATAGTCGAACCTTTTCTAATTGACGTTGCACGGCACGGGTGGGTGGCCCCTTTTGCGCTGTTCTTTATGGCAGGTGGGTTGGCGGCCTTTTGGAGCATGGCGTTCGCGTTATCCCATCGCCGACGGTCGTTAACGCTTGTTATCTGGTGGACACTGGCCGAGTTTGCGCGCTCGGTATTGTTCACCGGTTTTCCTTGGGCGCTATTGGCTTACGGATGGGTTGAAACACCTCTGATCCAGATAACTTCTGTGGTTGGGGTGCATGGTCTCGGGCTGCTGACGATGATCGTGGCGGTGATGATCTCGCGACTTAATATACGCGGAATCGTCTGCGGCATGGTGATTGTTGCGGTGTTGTGGACCTTTGGGTCGAATCGCCTCTCGCAGGGGACATTCTTGCGCACCGATGGGTATACTGTGCGGATCATCCAGCCGAACGCGCCGCAGGATCAAAAGTGGTTGCCAGAATTCCGACGCATGTTTTTTGAGCGTCAGGTTGCGTTTACAGCTGCCGAACCGCCCGTTGATATGGTGATATGGCCCGAGGCGGCCGTCCCATTTTTACCGCAAGAGCGCCTTGACTTGCTGGAACGAATTGCGCGTTCGGCAAACGGTGCAAATGTGCTGATGGGGGCAAGACGACGCGATTTGGCGGATGACTGGTTTAACGGGTTAGTAATAATTGATCCGACAGGTGCGATCATCAGTAGTTATGACAAGCATCATTTGGTGCCGTTTGGCGAGTATGTACCGATGCAGTCAGCCCTGTCGCGCACGGGCCTTACGGAACTTACCGGGCGCGGCTTTGCAGCCGGCAGCGGCGCGCGGGTGATTGATGCAGGAGGCGTCCCGCCATTCCTGCCGTTAATCTGCTACGAAGCTATTTTCCCCCAACACGCAAGCGTTGATGGCCAGCGGCCAGACTGGATCATACAAATTACGAACGATGCGTGGTTTGGCGATCTTAGCGGCCCCTATCAGCATCTGGCGCAGTCTCGGGTACGGGCAATCGAGCAAGGGCTACCCCTTGCACGGTCTGCGAATACGGGAATTTCGGCGATGATTGATCCGTTCGGGCGGATAACGGCTTCGATGGGTCTTGGGGAGATGGGCAGAATTGATGTCGCTTTGCCCGCGCCTCTGAAACTCACCGTTTTCGCACGATTAGGCGATTTGCCTGCAGGGGTATTATTGATGCTGTTAATGATTTATCAACTGTTTTCACGTAGGAAGCGTCTGTACCGATATTCGGGCTCTTAAGGGCTAGATTCGGTCTGCGGACGTCACTTATGATGCATCTGACCATTGACGGCGCAACTTCACTTCAATTAGAAAAGCATATTACGCGTATTTTGCGATGGAGCCCTGCTTGGCACGAAAAAATTATCTATTTACCTCTGAATCTGTTTCAGAAGGTCACCCAGACAAACTCTGCGATATTATCTCGGATGCGATTGGCGTGGCGGAACCCCTGTCGATTTACGCGGATACTTACGGAACCGGAGCAGTGGATGAAGTCAAGATCGAGCGTGCTATTGCAGAAGTCATGGACCTGACACCACGTGGAATTCGCGAGCATTTGGGTCTGAACAAGCCGATTTACCAGCGCACTGCGGCCTACGGCCATTTCGGGCGTGCACCCGAGGCTGACGGCGGGTTTAGCTGGGAAAAGATCGATTTGATCGACGTGCTGAAGCGCGTGTTTTAAACGGTCCGAATGACACGCCCTAACATCAAACCAGCGGATGCTCCGCGGCGGAATTTCTATGGCCGTCGTCGGGGTAAAGCCTTACGCAAGAACCAGATCAAACATCTGGATACGACACTGGAGGCGGTGTCGCCCAAGGGCGTTTCGTTTGAAGAAAACCCTGACCGGAACCCGATTAATCTGGACGCGTTGTTCGGTAACGACCACCCTGTCTGGCTGGAAATCGGCTTTGGCGGGGGCGAGCATTTGTTGCATATGGCGCAAACTTATCCTGATACCAATCTGTTGGGCGTCGAGGCGTTTTTGAACGGTGTTGCCAAAATCGTGCCTCTCATAGATGAGCATTATCTGACAAATGCTCGGGTGCATTGGGGAGACGCACGCGACTTATTGGAGGTGCTGCCAGAGGGCGGCCTCGATAAGGTATTCCTGCTGTACCCAGATCCGTGGCACAAAACTCGCCATCATGCGCGCCGCTTTGTGAATGTGGAAAATTTGGATATGATTTCGCGGGTTCTGAAGCCCGGCGGCATTTTTCGTGTGGCGACAGACATCGAAAACTATGTTCATCATACGCTGGAGCGGATCATACCCCGAGATGATTTTGAATGGTTGGCTGAAACCGCTCAAGACTGGCGCGCGCCATGGTCCGACTGGACCCGCACAAGATACGAGACCAAGGCGGTTCGAGAAGGGCGCACTCCGCATTATCTAACTTTTCGTAAAACCTGATCGTGGTTGATACAGGTCAAGGTGATGCATAGGTATTAACTGTTCAATATTCATAACGAATATGAAGGATAAGCCTATGAAATCGATTACTGAACGTGAAACAAGGATGCGGGCTCGCTTGATAGAGCTGGATCAGCACATGCACAAAATCGAGGATGCACTTGACGAAACGCCCAACCCCGATGTTGAAGAACGTGCGGTTGAGCGTGAGAACGGCGAAGTACTTGAAAGTCTCGGAAATGCCGATATGCTGGAATCTCGCATGATTGAAGCCGCACTGGGTCGTGTCGCAGGGGGCGAATACGGATATTGTATCGAGTGCGGAGACAAGGTTTCCGAAGAACGTCTGGACGTGTTACCGGCGACTCCGAAATGCCGAAAATGTGCGTCCTGACCTTATAAGAGAGGAGTAGTTATGCCTTTTGAAAGCCTGAAAGCCCGTATGGGGATGCTGTTGGAGCAGATGGTCCATCAGCCCGAAGATATGCATGAATTACAAGAAACCCTGCGCGAGGAATTGGCCGAGTTGCAGGCGTCCGGTTTGCCGGTTCCGAGTGATCTAGTCAAACTGGAGCAAAGTCTGAAAGATCGTTTAAACCTGCCAAAATCCGATAAATGAGCCAACCCAAAGACGAGACGTCGCTTGCACGGGTCATAAGCCTGCCGCTTTTGGTGTTGTATGGTTGGGCCGTAAAGGCAGAATCCCCAAGATATTCTTCCGCCTTCACCACAAGACCAAAACGCCGGTGATTTCGACACTAGCCCTGTTTTTTCCAATCGGAGCACTCGCCGAACTTACTACGCAGTTCATACTGGCCGTATTCGCTTTGGTTAACCTCTCGTTAGTGGTTTTGAAATTGCGAAAGGTCGCGGCACCGGAGGAAGCTTATACAGTTGGAATATGGGTTCCTGCGGGTGGCGTAATCGCAGCAGTTGGCCTGCTGGTTAGTCCTTGGTTGATTTAGTCAAGAACAACACATTCAATTCTTGTAATATGAAAAACGCCTCTTATATAGGTCTCAACACAGATCAAACAGGGGACATCCCATGACACCTGAAGTAAAAGCATTTTTCGACAACGCTACGAACACAGTTTCTTTTGTAATCAAAGATCCTGAAAGCAGCAGCGTTGCAATTCTCGACTCGGTTCTGGATTTCGATTTCGCGAGCGGCCGCACGGATACGGCTTCGGCAGACAAGGTGATCTCTTACGTCAAAGAGAACTACCTACAAGTCGAGTGGATTCTGGAATCGCACGTGCACGCTGACCATCTGTCCGCCGCGCCTTACATCCAGAGGCAGTTGGGTGGCAAGATCGGGATTGGTGCGAACATAACAGTGGTGCAGGGTGTATTTGGCAAAGTCTTCAACGAGGGCAGCGAGTTCCAACGGGACGGCTCGCAGTTTGACCAGTTATTTGTCGAGGGTGATGTCATCGAAATAGGCAATATGAAGGTCGATATTATGCACACACCGGGGCATACGCCAGCTTGCATGACATACGTTGTTGGCGACGCGGCTTTTGTTGGTGACACGATGTTTATGCCGGATTTCGGAACTGCACGTTGCGATTTCCCGGGTGGATCGGCCGAGGATTTATATGCTTCGATCCAGAAAATTCTG
>JAPYON010000075.1 GCA_029938175.1 Paracoccaceae bacterium
GTGTCCAGATCATCAAGACTTGGCAAGGCTGCAATCAAACCCTTGGTATAAGGATGTGACGGGTTACGGATAACGTCGCGCACCGGACCCTGTTCGACAAGACGACCCAGATACATCACGGCCACTTTATCGGCCGTTTGGGCAATCACGCCTAGGTCGTGTGTGATAAAGATAATTCCCATCCCGAAATCTTTGACGAGGTCTTTCATCAGGTCGATCACCTGTGCCTGAATTGTTACGTCCAGCGCGGTTGTCGGCTCGTCCGCAATCAGAAGTTTCGGTTTCGTTGATAACGCCATAGCGATCATCGCGCGTTGGCGCATACCTCCGGACAGTTCAAACGCATATTGTTTGAAACGGGTTGCGGCATCAGAAATCCCTACGCGGTCCAGCATCTCGATCGAGAGGTCTTTGGCCTGAGTCGAGTTCATGTTTGTGTGAATTAGCAACTGTTCGACCATTTGATCACCAATGGTGATCGCTGGTGCAAAACTGGCCATTGGCTCCTGAAAAATAAGCGAGATCGCCCCGCCGCGAACCACTTTCAGTTCTTTGGAGCCTCTCAGTGCCATAATATCGACCGGCCCGTCTTCAAGGTGAAGAGTGACTTTGATGTCGTCACCGTAAACCGCGTTGGACGGGTTCAGTTTCATGATTGACTTGGCAGTAACAGATTTACCAGAACCACTCTCACCCACGAGGCCCATGACCTCGCCAGCTTCGAGCGTGAAGGAAACATTGTCGACTGCGGTGATCCGACCCTCGTCCGTATCGAACTGGAGGGTCAGGTTTTCTACATCTAATAGGCGCGTCATTTACTGGCATCCGAATAAGGGTCGGCCGCATCTCGTAGTCCGTCACCGACGAATACAAATGCCAACACGAGAACAATGAAGAATATTACCGGGATAAAATACCATTGGTAGTTCAGCAAAACATCGGCACTGGTTACGTTTTGCAACATAACACCCAACGAGTTTACGGGATCTTTCAGCCCTAACCCGATGAAGCTAAGTGCGGTTTCCGATAAAACCATATAGGGGAACGAAATCACCAAATCGACGATGATATAGCTTGTAAAACTTGGCAGCAGGTGTCGCCGGATTACATGACTTGAAGACGCCCCGCAAAGTTGAGCCGCCAGAACGTATTCTTGATTACGCTCGGTTAACAAGTGCGTTCGTATTCGTCTTGCCAATGTCGGCCACCCAATAAAGCCGAGAACAATTGAAATAAAGAAGAACCGCATCTCGGCGCTCCAGACATCGGGGACAAAAGCCGCCAATGCCATGAACAATGGAATGCTGGGAATAGTTCGGACTGTGTCGGTTATCATTTGCAATACCGAGTCTATCCATCCGCCATAGTATCCGGCGATCCCGCCAATTATTAGCGCCATAACAAACGCGATAAATACACCGATCGTGCCCACCGCCATCGATGTTTTGATGGCGGACAACGTTCGCGAGTAAATATCCTTACCCGTCGAGTCTGTCCCGAATATATGGATCATATCTTTGTCGACGCCAAACAAATGCCGCTCAAACTTCATACCGAGGAATTTGAATTCCTGTCCTTTGCTAAAGAAAGTCACGTAACGACGATCTTCAAGATCGGTTTTAAGCTCGGTTACCCATCGAAAGTTGGTTTTGATGGAACGGGTCCGTTCAGCAGTATAAATAAACGGGCGCGCTGAAAAACCATTCTCATCCCAAAACCGTGGAACTTCGGGCGCGCCGTTAAGGTAGTCTTTATCGCGTCCGGCGATGGTGGCATCATAAGGCGTCAAAAATGGAGCAAAAATTCCTGATAGGATTAGAAACATCAAAATCCATGCACCTACAAGCGCCGACTTGTTCTTCTTAAAGCGCTGCCAAATAAGTTGGCCTTGAGAGGCCGTAAAATACGCCTCTTTTAGCTTTTGATCAACGGATGCGTCTGTGTTTGAAGTATCAGTCATGGCCATCATCCCACAATACTGCGACGAATGCGCGGATCGGTGAGGGCAAGTATTATGTCGGTCACGAAATTAATCGCAACAATACTGCCCGTCAGCATGAAAATTATTGCACCCGCAAGCTGCTGATCGTTTGAACGCGCGAGTGCCTCGATCAATAGCGAACCAGCCTCGGTCAATGTCAGGATCAGGGCGACGATGGGCAGCTCGTTAAAAATGCGGTTCAGGTCAAACCCTAACGAGTTGATAATTGGGCTAAGCGCGTGGCGCGCCGGATAACGCATTAACAGACGGCGCCCAGAGACCCCGCGTGCTTCGGCGGCGGTCACGTACAATTTGCCGATCTCGTCGGACATCAGGGCGCGCACGGTTTGGATTGCAAATGCAGTTGCAGACCAACCAAGGATAAAGACCGGAAGCCAGGCATGGCCAAGGAAATCCATGAACTTATCATAGTCCCACGCAGCATCTCGGAACTCTTTGGAAAACAGCCCTGTTAAACTGTCGCCGAACATCACCGTCGAAAATAGCATTATCATTAAGGCAAGCAGAAAGTTCGGTAGCGCCAGACCTAGATAGCTGACCAAACGTAGCGAGTTATTCAACACCGCATTTCTTGACGTTGCTGCAAGTATGCCAATAGGTATCGCAATTGCATAGGCGAGCAGCAGGGCGGAAAGACAAAGGCCAAGGCTCAAGTAGAACTTCTGTCCCAAGAGCTGGGCGATATTAACGCGAAGGATGCAGCTGTCGCCAAAGTTACCTTGGAAAGCATTCACGATCCAACTCCCCCAACGTTGCACATAAGGCTGATCGAGTCCTAGACGAATTCGTTCAATCTGAATGTCTTCAGGCGTAATCACTGACCCTTGGGAGTTCTTGAAGGCAACGTACCGCTCGGCACAATCGCCAGGTACGAGTTCCATCAAGGTGAATACAATAAACGATACAAGCACCAATGTGAGAATGGCTAGTGCAGCGCGAATTGCAACGAATTTGGAAAATTGAAGCATCTAGCTTACGCCCCCAGGAAGAAAATATAGTTGCCATTCTGGTCTTTTTTATATTGGATTGCGGACAATTTATACTGCCCGCAATCTTTTTCTTAGGTCCAATTATATGGGCCTGTTAAGTCCAATAGCGCTGGATTACTCGTCCAACCACCACTGTGTGGCGCGGTACGGGTAGGTACGGTAGTACGCATAGGACTGAGTCTGGAACTGTGTGAAGTTCTTCAGATCATTGTTGTGATAGATCGGTGCAACCGCTTTCACAGTACCAATGAACAGAAGGTTATCGACTACAGTATCAACCAGACGCTTACCAATCGCGTTGGACTCGTCAGAACCGGCAATCGCTGACTGGAACGCATCGATGTCGGCCATAGAGTCATAGACCCACTGAGGTGGTTTCACACCCGAAGCGCCGTCTGTATCAACGTACTGACCCCACAACATACCAGATGTGTGGTTGAAGTAGTTATCAAACGGCGGCTGGAATAGTTCCGAGATGCCGAGGATAACAGCCAGTGGTTGGCCCTTCGCGTAAAAAGTAACATCAAGCTGGTTCGAAGAAGCTGCAGAACGGTATTCGTCCGTTGTAACCTCTTTAACCGTGTTGTTGATACCAATGTCACGCCAGTTTTGACCTGTAAGCTCAACAAGCTTGAGAGATCCACCCTGCGTAGCAACCTGCATGTTCAGAACAAGCGGATCACCGTTTGGCAATTCACGCATTCCGTCACCGTCTACGTCAACCATGCCGATTTCATCCAGAAGAGCATTCGCCATGTCAGGATCGTACTGTGCGTAGGATTGCTCGGTTTCTTCACTTACGAAACCAGGTGTAGGCGAGAACGCGGTGTACTGCTGTGGCCGACCTAGACCGAAGAACACAACCTCGTTGATCTCGTCACGGTTCATCGCAACTGACATCGCCTGACGGAAACGCACATCACCGAAGACTTTACGTTTCTCCATATCTTCCGATGTCACGTTGAACGAGAATGTGTTCAGCGCAATCTCAGGTTTCAGATCAATTGTGAAATTGCCTTTTTCCTGATTTTCCAGAAGCAGCGGTGCGTAATCAAGGTTCAGCGCCTGAGCCTTATAGTCAACTTCGGAATTGACCAGCTTCAGAAGACGAACTTCGCTTTCACCGACAAACAGCTCGTCCTGCTCGTTGATGTATGGCAACTGTTGGCCAGCAGTATCAATCTGGAAGAAGTACGGGTTGGCAACCAGATGACGGCCTTCAGTGTTTTCCGCGATGAGGATATGGCTCTCCAGTGTCGGAACTGTATCTGCAGGCAGACCAGCAACCAGATCAGGGTGGGCCAACATAGGTGTCGGCGTATCCATCCAGTCAGAGTTACCGTAGTAGCCCTTAATCGCATCGTAGCCGTCTTCAAACCCTAGCGCCTGCGCATTTGCATCGGCATTCGGGTCAATATCCGGGTGGAATTGGCCAAGGAAATGCTTAGGCTGGAAGCCCTGCGCATAGTGGTTGGCGAAGTGCGACAGCAGGCCTGGTTTAGGGGACGGCAGATTGAACTGTATTGTAGTTGCGTCAACCACAACAAGGTCCATTACTTCGCCACCAACAAGAACGTAGTCTTTTGGCTTCTCACGTACGTTCGAATCTGTGGCAATGTTGTCATACCAGAACTTCACGTCTTCTGCGGTAAACGGCGCGCCGTCCGACCATTTGTGCCCTTCACGAAGGAAGAACGTTAGTTGTGTGAAGTCTTTGTTCCATTCCCAACCTTTGGCAATATTCGGAACGATCGTGGTCAAGTCGTCAGAATAACGAACAAGGTTCACGTGGCGAATAGACATAAAGTCCGATGTGCCGGACTCTGTTGCGTTCGACAGTGCATCAAACGTACCGCCATAAGAACCGATGGAATCATACGGAGCCACAACAAGAGGCTCGGATGGAAGACGGTCAGCAAGCGAAGGCAGTGGGCCGTTGCCGCGGATACGTGCGTTTAGATCATCGGATGCAGGGTTAGCCGAGAATTCCATAGTACAGTTGCCGAGTGACTGAAATTCAGCCAATTCGTACTGTTGTGGAAAAGCGCCGGCCCCGACGCCCATCATGTCGCCAACAGTAACTGCTGGGCATGTGGTCGCGGAAGCTGCACTGACGAGTGCTATAAACGCGACGCCTGAATAAAGTAATGTTTTCATTATATTCCCTTTCCGTAGTTATTTGCTGATTTATCAGCTTTCGTGCCTTATTTATGGCATCACTTTTTGGTGCAAAAATAAACAGCCACCAAATTTCTTTCGGTCGATTGCCTAAAAACAGTGGCCGACCTGAATAAGACTGTACATAAGTTTTAGTTCTGTCAATAAATTTTCACAGTTACATTGCGATTCATTCCATCATACTGGCATGTAATTCCAATATTTAATATATATAGTTGGTTAGCGCGCTTGCACCTTCGCGAACAGGCCCCTTGATCAGCCACTCGCTAGACGCGCTACTAAGACAGTCAAGATTACTGAAAGTGTATCCGAATAACTATTTTAACTGAACGATAGTTCTTTTTACTTTATTTTTCTAAATTCCTTGCTAAGATCAGCAACAAATAAGGGCAGAAAAACCTACTATGCTTGTGCGAATCTGCATAAATATCAAATTGCGGATGTGCATCACCCCACAGGGAGGATACCGGAATAATGAGCGCAACCGTCGTGGATCCGGAACTAGACACGTTCCCCAAGCTATTGGCCCGCAACGCGGTCAAGTTTGCACAACAACCAGCCTACCGTGAAAAAGAGTATGGAATCTGGCAAAGCTGGACATGGTCCGAAGTCAAAGACGAGGTCGAATCGCTGGCGCTGGGATTACTTGCACTCGGACTGAACGAGGGGGATCATGTCGCTATAATTGGCCGCAATCGCCCTAACCTCTATTGGGCGATGACAGCCGCACAGTACTGCGGTGCTGTTCCTGTTCCACTATATAATGACGCCAACGCCGAAGAGATGGCCTATGTACTGGAACATTGCGGCGCACGCTTTGTAATCGTCGAAGACCAAGAACAAGTCGATAAAGTTATCGAGATCAAAGACAGCACGCCAAACATTGCCGAAATTATTTATCTCGATAAACGCGGTATGCGAAAATACGACCACACACATCTGAATGCCTACGACGACGTGCAGGCCGAAGGACACGCCGCACACAACCGTCTTGAGCCGATCATGACCGAGCGTTGCGCCAAGCTGAACGCCGACAGCACATGTGTGATGCTGTATACGTCAGGTACGACAGGCCGCCCGAAAGGTGTTGTTCTTTCGAACCGGAATATCATATCAGCCTCTGCCTCGTCTTCCGAGTTTGACGATCTGAACGCAGGCGATAGTGTTCTGGCCTACCTGCCAATGGCATGGGTTGGCGATTTTATCTTTTCTGTCGGCCAGTGTTTCTGGACGGGTTTTTGTGTTGCATGCCCGGAAAGCCCGGAAACAATGCAATCGGATCTGCGCGAGATTGGTCCAAGCTATTTCTTTGCTCCACCCCGTTTCTTCGAGGGGATGTTAACAACCGTTATGATCCGTATGGAGGATGCCAGCCGTTTCAAACAACGGATGTTCAAGTTCTTCATGGGCCACGCCAAAAAGGTTGGACCGGCAATGCTCGATGGTAAAGATGTCAACTTCGGGGATCGGGTGATGTATATTCTCGGCAACGTCTTCGTGTATGGTCCACTGAAAAACACACTTGGGATGTCGCGCGTCCGCGTTGGGTACACGGCGGGCGAGGCGATAGGTCCCGAGATTTTCGAATTTTACCGATCGCTCGGGATTAATCTGAAACAGCTTTACGGCCAGACCGAGGCTTCGGTTTATATTACGCAGCAACCTGACGGCGAAGTTCGCGCGGATACGGTCGGCGTGCCTTCCCCCGGCGTAGAGGTCAAGATTGCCCAGAATGGAGAGGTTCTTTACCGTTCCGAAGGCACATTCATTGAATACTACAAAAATCCCGAAAGCACGGCAGCCACCAAAGACCCCGAGGGTTGGGTGGCCACTGGTGACGCGGGCTTCTTTGAGGAAAGCACTGGTCACTTGCGGATAATCGA
Organism: Paracoccaceae bacterium; assembly: GCA_029938175.1. Taxonomy (GTDB): domain Bacteria; phylum Pseudomonadota; class Alphaproteobacteria; order Rhodobacterales; family Rhodobacteraceae; genus NORP23. The sequence continues at coordinate 7,053 of JAPYON010000075.1, forward strand.
CCGTGCCAAAGACGTTGGTAAAATGTCTGATGGGTCCATGTTCGCGCCGAAGTTCGTCGAGAATAAGCTCAAGTTCTTCCCCAACATTCTGGAAGTAGTTGTGTTCGGCAATGGTCGCGACATCTGCACCGCCTTCATCAACATCGACC
>JAPYON010000076.1 GCA_029938175.1 Paracoccaceae bacterium
GTTTCACACAGTGTAAGGCGTTCTGCACAACCGTATCGTTGACCGTTAACATGTGCATATCAACGGCAAGTTTGGTTCCGACCTGTCCGCGCGGGTCCGTCAGCCCCGGTGTGTGATCCAGCGCAAAGCTAACAGGCATCGCATGAATCGGCTGACGATTAGCCCCATAAGGCGGCACATCACAGGCCGCCATAGCGTGGCCAATATCGCGTTCGGTAACTTCGCCGTTTTCAACATTGATTTCACCGCTAAGACCATATGACCGCGGCCGCCCACCGGAAAAGGTGACGATCACGTCGTCAATTCGAACCCCTGCCATTTTTTGTGCCCTCTGAACCGAGGTCCTAATGGCTTTGATAGTTTCTTCCATCACCGCAATCTCGCCAAAACGCACACCTCTTGATTGCGGGGCACCCACACCGATCACGCGAAAAGCGCCCATCGATGGAACGGTCACATCACCCGCCCCGCTGGGCTCCGCATTTACGTTTGGTGCAAATTGCAACACCAGGCAGGCGATTTTCGAAGTGCCAATGTCCAGAATAGCCACCACCCCGCGCTTTACCGCGGCCTCTCGGCGGCTGCGCATATCGCGTTGCATTTCAAAAAGACTTGGGGTCATTCGTGCTCTCCTCGGATTTCGGCGCGTAATCGACGCAACTCGGCAATGGCTTCACCAGTAAGGCGCAGAACGGGACGTGCGCCATTTCGCATATCTACGACGGCGATGTCGCGATTCAGCAAATCTTCGGTCATGTGCAAGGCCATAACACGGCGCAATGCCATCACAGCACCGTATTCCGGCAGCAATATTGTCTGATCACGGTCCAGAACGACATCCCAGCGACGCTCGCCTACGCGCACAAATCCGCGAAAATGCTCAACAATCGGGTCAAGGACATCCAGCAAGGCCAACGCCTCGGGTACGTACTTGTCGCCGCCCAACCCCACAATAAGCGGCAGATCCCGTCGCGCTGAACGGCGCGCGATATCAGCCACGCGATTTCCCTCAGCATCGATCAAACGCAGTGCTTCAGCATCGCGCCAAACCAGAACCGGTGTTCGCTCTACCGTAGTTATTTGCAAAACACCGCCACCCAAAACCCGCACTTGTGCGGTTTCCACGGCGTCCAGTGTTTCCACCAGCCGTTTCATCTCGGCAACTTCCAGTACCATCGAGCTGACCGGCAAGGTCAGCCCTGTGACCGTTACTATCTGTTGCTGTAAATCATCTGACACGTCGGGGAATTCGACGGTTTCCACCTGAAACTCTGGCCTTGCTGCCGCGATTTCGAAAATCTCGGTCCATTTCATTTGCGCAGTTTGGCGCACAGCCGGATCGCTCGAAATCACCCAGATCAGCATGCTGGTCACACCAAGGGGCAACCACAGCCGAAAAGTTTGCCGAACCGAGGACTTCAGCCACAACCGTTCAAACCGATACCTGAGCCGCGAGGGCGATGGGTCATTATGACGAACTAGCGCGCGCATGACGCATCCTCCACCAGCCATCGGCAAAATGCGCCAAACGTCATCCCGCAATGCGCGGCCTGTTCAGGGGCCAACGACGTCGGAGTCATTCCGGGTTGGGTATTAACCTCCAGCAATATCAAACCGTCGATACCGCGCTCGTCATCCCAGCGGAAATCGGCGCGGCTAACGCCTTTACACCCCAATGCTTTGTGGGCACGTTCGGCAATGCCCAGACATGCCGCGAAAACATCCGCAGGCAGATCGGCGGGCACCACATGCGTAGAGCCACCCTCGACATATTTCGCATCGTAATCATACCATCCACTGGTCAGAATATCTGTGACGGTCATTGCTTTGTCGTCCATCACTGCAACGGTCAATTCGCGTCCACGTATGAACTCCTCGACCATCACGATATCTGGCATATCATCTGACAATTTCGCAGGCCCGTTGGCCCCTTCGGTAACAAGGTACACCCCGACGGACGATCCTTCGTTGTTAGGTTTAACAACATAAGGAGGGTCCATCGGGTGTGTTTTTCTGGCGGCGAGCCTATCAACTAAAATACTTTTCGCTAAGGGGAGATTGGCGTTCGCGAACGTCCGCTTGCTGCGCTCTTTGTCCATCGCAAGCGAAGACGCCAGAACGCCGGAATGCGTATACGGCAGGCCCATCCATTCAAGCAGACCTTGCACACAGCCGTCTTCACCCCACCGACCGTGGAGCGCGTTGAATACAACATCTGGCTGAAAATCGAGAAGTCGCGCCACAAGGTCTTGCCCTGCGTCGATCTCGACCACCTCAAATCCTTCTTCCCGCAACGCAACTGCGCATTCACGGCCCGAAACAAGCGAGACTTCCCGCTCGGCGGACGGACCACCCATTAACACTGCGATGCGGTTGACTGTCCTGCTCGACATAACCACCTCAAATATGCCCCGTGCCTCATGGCTTTCTGGGGTCAATTACGTGGGGGTTTTTTCACCTACACGCATAATTTCCCACTCTAGCGTTATACCGCTGTTTTGGGCAACCTTTTTTCGAACTAATTCGCCTAATTCTTCCAGATCGGTCGAGGTGGCGCTGTCTGCGTTAATCAGAAAATTCGGATGCATTTCAGACATTTGCGCCCCGCCCAATCGCGCGCCGCGCAGCCCTGCGTCGTCAATTACCTTCCACGCTTTCAGGTCATGCACATCATCCGCCTGTCCCGTAGACGAAAATCCAGCTGGATTGCGGAACGTAGACCCACATGAGCGCTCTTTCGTCGGTTGGCTTTCAGCACGCCTCGTTAGCGAATTTTTCATCTTTTGATGGATTACGGACGGGTCACCCTTCGGCGCTTTAAGCACGCATTGCACAACCATCGCACCGTCTGGCAACGCCGAGCTGCGATAGTTGAAACCCATATCTTCAGCCCGAAACGTTTTAATCTGCCCGTCTCGCATAACGACCGTCGCACTAACAAAAACGTCGGCCATATATACACCGTAACAACCTGCATTCATCTTGATCGCACCGCCAATACTGCCCGGAATGGTCCGAAGGAACGCTAAGTCATACCCCGCATCTGCCGCTTTTTTTGAAACCTGTGCATCCAGCGCTGCGGCCCCTGCACGCAAATTGCCGTTGGTCATAACCTCAAACCCGTTAAAACCACGCCCCAGCCGGATAACAACGCCTTTAATGCCGCCATCGCGGATAATCATGTTGGAACAAACACCAATCGGTAAAACCGAAATATCCGCAGGCAAGCCTTTCATGAAAGTCGCCAAATCCGCTATATACGCGGGCTGGAAAAGCACCTCGGCAGGCCCGCCGGTTCGCAACCAGCTTAGGCTATCCATCGCTCGGTTCTCGGTATACTTACCCTCAACCTGCGGAAGCCGCATCAACAGCGAGGTCATTTAAGCTGCTCTGGTAGATTATTCGCCCATACGGAAATCGAGCCCGCCCCTAGACAAACAACAATATCACCCGCCTCCGCGTGCCCGCGCACAAAACCTGACAGGTCTGTTTCATCCTCAAGCGCAATCGCGTTGCGGTGGCCATGGTTAACCAGTCCCGCAACCAACGCGTTCCCGTCTGCCCCCTCTATATGATCTTCTCCAGCCGCATAAACATCCGTAATTCCGACAACATCCGCATCGTTAAAACATCCGCAAAACTCGTCGAACAAATCGCGCAGACGACTAAAACGGTGCGGCTGGTGAATGGCAATCACACGCCCCTCGCTCGACTGCCGTGCCGCTTTCAGAACTGCCGTAATTTCAACAGGATGATGCGCGTAATCATCAATAATAGTCACGCCGCTCCACACGCCCACACGGGTAAAGCGGCGGTTAACGCCCCTGAAACCGGTTACCGAAGTCTTAATATCGTCCACACCGATCCGCAAATGCCGCGCAACCGCGATCGCCGCCAGCATGTTCATCACATTATGGTCGCCCGGCATTGGCAAGCACAGACCGTCAATTCGTGCGTTCTCGGATTTCAGCTCGACATCAAAACACGCTGCGCCGTTTTCATAGCGCAGATTCTCAGCCCGAACGTCGGCTTGCGGATTGAAACCATAGGTCAAAACGCGGCGGTCGTTAACCTTTCCGACAAGGCTTTGCACCTCCGGATGATCGGTGCAGCACACCGCCACACCGTAGAAGGGGATGTTTGACAAAAAGGTAAAGAAAGCCTCGCGCAACGCGTCGAAACTGCCATAGTAGTCCAGATGCTCGGCGTCGATGTTAGTGACAATTGCGATCGTAGCCGGCAAACGGTTAAACGTCCCGTCACTCTCGTCTGCCTCGACGACCATCCAGTCGCTCTTACCCATCCGCGCGTTAGATCCGTAAGCATGAATAATCCCGCCATTAATAACCGTGGGATCAATCCCGCCACCGTCCAGCAACGCCGCAACCATCGAAGTCGTCGTCGTCTTACCGTGCGTCCCTGCAACCGCAATGTTGGATTTCAGGCGCATCAGTTCGGCCAGCATCTCGGCGCGTCGCACCACCGGCAGGCCTTGTGCCCGCGCCGCCTCCATCTCGGCATTTTTCGCCTTGATTGCGCTGGAGATCACGATCACTTCAGCCCCTTCAAGGTTTTTCGCAGCCTGCCCAATGAAAACTTTCGCCCCTTTGGTTTCCAGACGTGTGGTGATCTTGCTGGCTTTCAGGTCCGATCCTTGAACCGTATAACCATGGCTTAATAACACCTCGGCAATGCCTGACATGCCGATGCCGCCGATACCAACGAAATGGATCGGGCCGATGTCCTGCGGTAAACGGGTCTGAGTGTTCATCGTTAAACTTTCTTTAAGCTTTCAACCAGATCAGCCAGCTCTTGCGTCGCGTCCGGCTTACCTTGGCCCGCCGCCGCTTGCGCCATGGCAATAGCGCCCTCGCTGTCTGACAGTATGGCCTTGATATGGCCGGACAATCCATCCACCGTCAAATCGGCCTCTTGTATTAAAAACGCGCCACCCGCATCAACGAGCGCTTTAGCATTCGCCGTCTGTTCGTCGCGAATGGCCGCAGCCAACGGAATCAAGATCGAGGGGCGGCCAATAACCGTAAGATCAGCGATCGAGCTAGCCCCCGCCCGCGCCACCACAAGCTGTGCCGCATCAATCCGCACCGGAATATCATCGAAAAAGGGTTGTACGTCGGCGTTCACGCCCATGTCAGCGTAAGCTGCAACGACCATATCCATATCCGCCGCACGCGCCTGATGCGAGACATTCAGATGTTCTTTAATATCTTCCGGCAGCATCGCGATTGCCTTTGGCACCACGTCAGAAAGGATTCTCGCCCCTTGCGAACCACCAAACACCAGCAAGTTCATCGGATAATCTCCGGGCACATGATAAGACGCCGCCGCATGCTCCAGAACCACGCCGCGCACCGGATTACCCGTATGCTCAGCCTTCGCCCCCGCAGGCAATTCAGTAGGCCAGAGGCTGCAAGCGACCACATTAACGCGCTTCGCAAATAACGCATTTACACGCCCCAGCACACCATTTTGTTCATGAACCATGCGCGGTAAACCCAGTAATATTGCGGCACTCATCGCCGGAATCGCTGGATACCCGCCGAAACCGACAACCGTCGTCGGGCGATCCGCTTTCATACTACGCCAAGCCGACAAAACACCGCTGGCAATCCGGAACGGCATCGCAAGTTTCGCTAAAGGCCCGCCACGCGCAGGCGTTGCCGAGGACACTACCTCGCGTTTTATCGCATCGGGAAAACCGTCGGAATATCGATTGCCACGCGCATCCGTGGACAGCTTCACACGCCAACCGCGCTGCAACATTTCTTCGGCTAAAGCCTGCGCGGGGAACATATGGCCCCCGGTACCGCCTGCCGCAATGATTACCAAAGGTTTAACCATAGGAACGCCTCACCAGAATATCACTCATCTCGTCTTGAGGACGGCGGCGCGTCAACGCCAGCAGCATCCCCAACATAATCCCCGCCGCAATCAGCGACGATCCTCCATAGCTTACGAACGGCAAAGTCATCCCCTTCGAGGGCAACAATCTGACCGCCACACCAAGGTTAATCAACGCCTGCATCGCCAGCAAAACCGATAGGCCAACCCCCGCCACTCGAATAAACGGATCACGTTCCCGCACCAACCGCAACAACGAGCGCACGGTAATCAGCATGAACAGCCCAATGATGAACAGACAAAAAACCAGCCCGTATTCTTCGGCAGCAACCGCAATTATGAAATCCGTATGGGCGTCGGGCAGCGACCACTTAACCGAGCCTTCGCCCACTCCAACCCCGAAGACCCCGCCCTCCTGAATGGCATTGCTCGCAAACCCGATCTGCGAGGTAGGGTCAATCTCGGGTTTCAAAAACCCGTCAATCCGACGCGCGAAATGTTCGGATCTATCATAAGCAAATATCCCAGCACCAACGACCCCCGCCGCCAACAGGATCAACAACAGCATCGGAGCACCCGCAATAAAATACATCAGACCCCAGCTCGCCAGCACCAGTGCCGCCTGCCCGAAATCGGGCTGCAAGGCCAGCAACACTGTCAACATGATCGCCACAAAGAACGACATTAGCCGTCCGGGGGGGCCGTCAAGATCAACGCTGGCGGACATTAACCACGCAGAAAACAGAACAAATGTAGGCTTGACGAATTCAGAGGGTTGCACCGAAACAAAGCCCAGCGAATACCACCGCACAGCGCCTTTGCCATAATCCGTACCCAAAAACGGTAACAGAACAATCGCGGCAAATGCGCCGATAAAGCCGAGCACCGCAAGGCGGCGAACAGTCGTCGGCATCTGCATAGACAGGTAAATCATTCCACCCAGCGCCGCTGTTCCGAAAATCATTTGTCGATTCACGTAATGAAACGCGCCAAGCCCGTTGCGTGCAGCCAAAGGCGGAGACGACGCCATGCCCAGCAACACTCCGATCGCGAACAAGATAAAAACCGCTGCCAGCGAGACACGGTCAACCGTGCGCCACCAACGCGATACAATCGGCTCACCAGTCGTGGCCGAGGCCGCTCCGAATACCATTTCCGTCATGAGAGACTGCTCTTTCATGTATGTGCCTGTAGTCCGGCGTATCGCCCGTTTACGGGTCTTGCCAATATTGTAAGCGAGTCTAGACGTTTACGGCGTAAAAATCCAGAAAAAACTCTCCGAAATCAGCAACGTGCGTAACGCCTGAACTTCAGG
>JAPYON010000077.1 GCA_029938175.1 Paracoccaceae bacterium
TGCTTGATCCTTGTAGGAATCCATTGTCCAGTCGCCGGTGAAACCCGCTAGGTCGGTGAAATTCTTATAGAACCTCGCGCCATTTGGTGTGTGGTGGACTTCTGGATGGAACTGTACCGCAAAAAAATTTCGCGAAAGGTCAGCGGTTATCGCGTAGGGCGCATTGGGCGAGGTTCCGTAAACCTCGAAACCCCCGGCAAGTTCTGACACATGGTCGCCGTGAGACATCCAGACTTGCTCGTCGCCATCTGCAAACCAGCCATCCAGCAAAGGCATGTCAGCGGCGGGCGAAACATATGCGCGACCAAATTCGGCGGTGCCATGCCCGCGCTCAACCTTACCGCCAAGCTGCTGCATCATCACCTGTTGGCCATAACAAATACCAAGAATAGGCAGGCCCATATTAAACAAACCCTGCGGTGCACGCGGGCTTCCTTCGTCGATCACGCTGGCAGGGCCACCTGACAGAATCACGGCTTTTGGACCAAATTTGCGAATGAAACCTTCGTCCACGTTCTGGAACGGGTGGATTTCACAATAGATATTGCTTTCGCGCAAACGTCGCGCGATCAGCTGCGTAACTTGCGATCCAAAATCAATGATGAGAAGGCGGTCATGTGTTTGATGTGTCATACGCGCTGTTTAGGGCGGGACACGGATTCGCGCAAGCGGATCGTGGAAATGTCGCGGATGGAAGTTTTCGCGGCGGTAATGTCGTTCGGTCGGGAAGATTATCTATATTACAATCTTGATACACCCTTTGACTTCAGGATTTAAGCTATGGTCGAAATTTCTTCTTTGCAAAGTACTAAATCCCGCCGCCGTACCCGTGGTGGAGGGGCGGCCCGCCGTGCGGAAAGGACAGCCCCGCAACTGGAGTTTTCTCGTTTTATCGAACGCAACATCCCGAACTTCGAAATTCTTAACGCCGAGGCGTTGGAAGTCATCGAATACAACGCTGAAACCGTTTTGGAAAAGATTGGCGTTAACTTTGCAGACAACCCCGAAGCACTTGCCCGCTGGCGCGATGTCGGCGCGAGCGTTGATGGTGAGCGAGTACGAATCCCGCGCGGCCTTGCGCGAAAACTGTGCGCGAATACCCCTAGCCGGATTACACAACACGCGCGCAACGCTGAACGCAACGTTGAGATTGGTGGTAACACACTGGTATTGGCCCCCGTTTACGGGCCTCCATTTGTGCGCGATTTCGATGGCGGGCGGCGTTATGCAACGATTGCCGATTTCCAGAAATTCGTGAAACTGAGCTATATGTCCAAGTGGTTGCACCACTCTGGTGGTACGGTATGTGAGCCGACTGATATTGCTGTGAACAAGCGGCATTTTGACATGCTGTATGCGCATATGACTTTGACGGATAAACCATTTATGGGCTCGGTCACAGAGCCTGTGCGGGCGCAAGACACGATTGATATGTGTAAAATTCTGTTTGGAGATGAGTTCGTTGATAATAATGCGGTCACAACTAACCTGATCAACATTAACTCTCCGTTAACGTTTGACCCGATTATGATGGGTGCTTTGGAGGTTTACGCCGCCAACAATCAAGCCTGCATCGTCTCGCCGTTTATCGTGGGCGGTGCAATGGCGCCGGTCTCGGTTGCTGGAACGCTGACACAAGTGTTGGCCGAGGCTCTAGCGGGCATCGCCTATTCCCAGATTATCCGGCCCGGTGCGCCGGTTATTTTTGGGGCGTTTGTAACCTCGATTGATATGAACTCGGGTGCGCCGACATTTGGCACACCGGAAGCCTCAAAAATTCTTTACGGGGCAGGGCAGTTGGCGCGGCGGATGGGCGTACCGTTCCGATCCGGCGGAGGGCTTTGCGGTTCTAAATTGCCGGATGCACAGGCAGCTTACGAGACGTCAAACACATTGAATGCAGCGTTGCTGGGTGGTGTGAATTTCATGCTGCATGCGTGTGGTTGGCTGGAAGGCGGACTGGTTTCGAGCTTTGAGAAGTTCGTGATGGACGCAGATCAGCTCGGCGTATTGCACTCGATCGCTGCGGGCGTGGATATTTCCGAAAACGGGCAGGCCATGGGCGCAATTACCGAGGTCCAGCCTGGCGGGCACTTCCTCGGATGCCAGCACACACAGGACAATTTCAAATCGGCGTTCTGGCGCACGCAAGTACTGGATTATAAACCGTTTGAGACGTGGAGCGAAGAGGGCTCACATGACACTGTGGCGTTGGCGAATATGCGCGTTAAAAAGATGCTGGACGAGTATCAGAAACCCGCGATTGACCCCGCCATAGACGAGGCTTTGCTTTCTTATATAGCGAAGAAAAAGGAAAACATGCCGGACGCTTTCGGCTAGGCAGCTCTTTTTGCAGGTTTTTTTACCTGCGGTTTCAACCAGAATCGCCGCCAACACCAAAATGTGTTTACGAACGTCGTAGGCGACGGTTTTTTCCGTCCGCTCAGCGTTCAACTCTGCCTCGCGAATATGTAGCGCGGCCAGCACATCAGTGCCGATCTGGGCAAAATGATTGCCCCCGCCGGATTTGGGGGGCATTTCAATTAACTTGCGGCTTTGACGATGCTAGCAAAGTCTACGGCCTTCAACGAGGCCCCGCCTACCAAACCACCGTCAACGTTAGAAACCGCAAAGATTTCCGCAGCATTTTCTGGCTTGACCGAGCCGCCGTATAGAAGCCGCATTTCGTTACCTATTTCTTCGCCAAATCGTGCGACCAGTTTGCCGCGCAAGTAATCGTGAACTTCGCCGACCTCGTCTAGTGTCGGGGTGCGGCCTGTTCCGATAGCCCAGACGGGCTCGTATGCGACGATGGTATTTTCGGCTGTCGCGCCTTCAGGTGTTGATCCGTCAAGCTGCCCGCCGATAATGACAAGCGTTTCTCCGTCGTCGCGTTGCATTTCTGTTTCACCAACGCAAACAATAGATTGCAAACCCGCACGCCATGCGGCTTGTGTTTTGCTGTTAACTTCCGCATCTGTCTCTCCGTGATCTGCACGGCGTTCAGAATGGCCAAGGATCACTGCGCCTGCACCTGCATCGGACAGCATTTCAGCGGAAACGTCGCCAGTATGCGCGCCGGTTTCATTCCAGTGGCAGTCCTGACCGCCAACGATAATTCCACTGTCACCAGCCGCTGTCACCATCGCCGAAACCAGCGTGGCAGGCGGGCACAAAATCACGTCGCAAGACTTGCAGTTGATGGCTTTCAGGGCCTCGATCTCGGCCAAAGCTTCCTTCAGGCCGTTCATTTTCCAGTTACCGGCAGCTACTTTCCGACGCATATTAATTCTCCCGTTTATTTTATGTGTATTTTACATGCCTGCGAATTTGATGGATTCGCCACAGCCGCAAGCCTCGGTCACGTTCGGATTGTTGAACGAGAAACCGGCCTCTAGCAATGAGACCGTATAATCGATTTCGGTGCCAAACAGGAACATCTGTGCCATCGGGGCGATCATCACGCGCGCGCCGTTGAATTCAAACACTTCATCGAGCGGATCGACATCATCGACGTAGTCCATGGTATATTCCATACCCGCGCAGCCGCCTTTCTTGACGCCAATACGCAGGCCTTTTTTCTCGCTGTCGTTCATCAGACTAGAGATTTGTTTGGCGGCGGCATCCGTCATGGTAACGGCTTTTTTTCCGGGGATTGCGAACATTATTCGGACTCCGTTGGCGTAGGGGCTTGAATTTCAATGGCGTCGATTTTCGCGCCTAGTGCTGCGATTGCATCGGTGATTTCCATCAGGTAAGGGGCAGTCGGCGCAGGGATAGCGTCGATCTTGGTCTCAAGATCGCTTAGCGCATCGGCAAGGTCGGCAAACCGCTGTGCATTTTCGGATTCCATTGCGGTAATGGCCGAGGCCATGTTATCACTAGCCTCCATTAACGCTTTGTTAGTTATATCCTGCTGCTCGGTCTGCATTACTTGCTCGGCGCGGTAGGATTTAATCAGGCGGTCATTGTTCAGATAAATCAATCCGCCAGCAACAACCGCTCCGACAATGGCGGAGACGATGACGCGGTAGATCAGATTTTGAACAACTCGGGCCATTACATAAAACCCAGTTCAAGGCGGGCTTCGTCTGACATCATGTCCATGCCCCATTGCGGCTCCCAAACCAGCTCGACGTTAACCGTTTTTATACCCGCGATAGGCGTGATTGCATCCGCGACCCAGCCCGGCATTTCGCCTGCAACAGGACAGCCCGGAGCGGTTAACGACATCTTAATTTCCACGTGAGACTCGTCGTTGATGTCGATCGTGTAGATCAAACCAAGATCATAGATGTTCACGGGAACTTCGGGGTCGTGCACGGTGCGACAAGCTTCGACAATCGTTTCATACAAAGGATGATCGGTTGTCGATGGTGCAATCATCGGGGTGCCCTCCATGGGCATTTCGGATTCGGCGTTCATGGTTTTTTAATCCTTTTCGGAATTCCTGACTAAACATATAGGGTATAAGAATGCCAACGTCTAGATGACGGTTAGACTTGAAACTGCGGCAAATTTGAGGTTGAACGCGCGGTAAGCCTAAAAAGTCAGGAAAATATGTGAAAAACGTATCGTTTAATATCAGTCATAAGCAGGGAAAAGCCCGTACAGGTGTATTGAAAACCCCGCGTGGCAACATTCGCACACCAGCGTTTATGCCCGTGGGGACTGCAGCAACGGTCAAAGCTATGATGCCTGAAAGCGTCGCGGCGACAGGTTCTGACATCCTTTTGGGTAATACGTATCACCTGATGTTGCGGCCTACCGCCGAGCGGATTGAGCGTTTGGGTGGACTTCACAAGTTTATGAACTGGGATAAGCCGATTTTGACAGATTCGGGTGGGTTTCAGGTGATGAGCCTTGCGGGCTTGCGCAAACTAACCGAGGACGGGGTAAAGTTTAAATCTCACATTGATGGTTCTGAACATAATCTGACGCCGGAACGCTCGATGGAAATCCAGCGGATGCTGGGCAGCGATATTGTCATGTGTTTTGACGAATGCACGCCTTTCCCGGCTGAACCGAACGTCGTGGCCGATTCCATGCGTATGTCTATGAGGTGGGCCCAACGCTCCAAGGATGCCTTTGGGGATCGGCTAGATAACGCATTGTTTGGCATCCAGCAGGGCAGCACCACGCCTGAAATGCGCGAGGAAAGCTCCGAGGCGTTGAAGTCCATCGGATTCGACGGCTACGCCATCGGCGGTTTGGCCGTGGGCGAGGGGCAGGCGACGATGTTCGATGTGTTGGACTATGCCCCTGGAATGCTGCCAACGGATAAACCGAGATATCTAATGGGCGTTGGCAAGCCTGACGATATAGTTGGTGCCGTTCAGCGTGGTATCGATATGTTCGATTGCGTTCTGCCGTCCCGTTCGGGGCGCACAGGGCAGGCGCAGGCGCGGATGGGTGCGATCAATATTCGTAACGCACGTCATATAGACGACCCACGCCCGCTGGACGAAGAGTGTTTGTGTCCAACTTGCCAGAATTATTCCCGTGCATATTTACATCACGTCCACAAATCAAAAGAGATCATCTCCAGCATGTTGCTGACCTGGCATAATCTGCATTACTACCAAGAATTGATGCAAGGATTGCGCGGAGCGATTGAGACGGGGACGCTGGACGATTTTGCTGCGGCCTTCCATGCACGGCGGGAAAGGGGCGATATTCCTGTATTGTAAGCGAGTTGACGTTAATTAACTAAGGATAAGATCACCTATTATAGTGCCACCATAAGGTGTATGGAAGATTGAATCTCAACCGACGCAACCTTGTTCAAACCTTCGACGTTGATTGAATTGTTGCCAGCGGACGAGCTATCACCACGTGCCCAATATGTTTGAGGTGCTGCCATTAGCGCCACCCATTCAGTTCTATAGCTTCGTCGATACCGACGTAAAACATGCTATGTTACAATCGCATTCTGTATAGCAAGGTTTAAGAAGAAAGTTAAAAGATAAATGGATGCGCTGTACTCCACCAGCGGTTAGTTAGGAGTCAAATTTAGTCTACCAGTTCAAACACCCCTTGAAACCCTTCGCCGTACACTCCAAATTACACCTCAGACATTGGAGGTGGACTTCGCGCCGGCAATCGGGTCTCTCGACCTTGCAAATATAAGGAATACCTATGATGGATCTAAGCAGCGTTACATATCCGGTTCTCCCGCTTCGGGATATTGTTGTTTTCCCTAACATGATCGTGCCGCTTTTTGTTGGCCGCGAAAAATCTGTTCGTGCGCTCGAAGAAGTAATGCTGGACGACAAACAGATTTTGCTGTCCAGCCAGATAGACGCTGGCGAAGATGAGCCTTCCGCGGAAACCATTAACCGTGCTGGCGTTCTGGCGAATGTTTTACAATTGCTTAAATTGCCGGACGGAACCGTCAAGGTTCTGGTGGAAGGCAAGCAGCGGGTCGAAATATTGAAGTTCCTTGAGAATGATGAATATTTCGAGGCCGAGGCTGATCTGGTTGAGGAAACCACACAGGACGCCGATATGGCGACCGCATTGGGCCGTTCGGTTGCCGACGGGTTCGAGCGTTATGCGCGGCTGAACAAAAACATCCCCGAGGATGCGTTGACTGCAGTTCAGGAAGCGTCGGATGAATCCAAGTTGGCGGATACAGTGGCTGGCCATATGGCTATTCCAATCGAGAAAAAGCAGAAACTGCTAGAGATCACCGACGTTGGTGCGCGGCTCGAGAAAATTTTCGAGTTGATGCAAAGCGAGCTATCTGTCCTGAAGGTCGAGAAAAAAATCAAATCCCGCGTGAAAACGCAGATGGAGCGGACGCAGCGCGAGTATTATCTCAACGAACAGATGAAGGCGATCCAAAAAGAACTGGGCGATGGCGAAGAAAGCCAAAGCGAGATCGGCGAACTGGAAGAGCGTATCGCGGGCGTTAAGCTATCCAAAGAGGCGAAAGAAAAGGTCGATGGAGAACTTAAGAAACTGAAAAACATGTCGCCAATGTCTGCCGAGGCTACGGTTGTCCGCAATTACCTCGACTGGATGTTGTCTATCCCTTGGAACAAGCGCAGCCGTGTTAAGAAAGACCTGAACAAGGCGCAAACGGTTCTGGACAAGGACCATTACGG
>JAPYON010000203.1 GCA_029938175.1 Paracoccaceae bacterium
TTTCGCATGCTTCCCATGGTAACACCTTTTTGGTGTTATCTGGGTCAGCCCCTAGATTTTTTTTGGGGGGGGTAGATTTGGAAAGGACCTCCGATGAAAAATTGATCTTCTTCGAAGCGAACCCCGCGATGACGATTGCTACAGAACAGCTAGAACTCGGCGAAATTAACGACTTAAGGAATCTAGTCTTACTACCCGTTATCCAAAACCTTTCACAATCTCTATCGAATCCTAGCAGTTAGAAAAGTTCTCTAAAGGTATTTGTCTAGAAAAACGGCTTAACTTTAACGAAGTTCTATCTGTCCAATTCGCGCCCTTTGAATCCGGTAGCAATAACAAATTTTTCGCTAGAATCCTTACGGCTGGCCGGTGGTTTGACATGTACGGTTTTCTTGAAGTTAGTCTTCAACATCAACAACACCTGCTCCTCGGCACCACCCGCCAGAACCTTGGCGACAAATGTGCCGCCCTCGTCCAGAACGTCGAGTGCGAAGTAAATCGCAGCCTCTACCAAAGCCATGATCCTGATGTGGTCCGTTTGTTTGTGCCCACAGGCTGCTGCGGCCATATCAGACATCACCACGTCGGCTTTGCCATCCAACCAGTCCTTAACCTTATCGTCGGCAAATTCCTCAAGGAAATCTAGAACATGCAGATCGGCGCCCGGAATTGGCTCTACCTCTTGCAAATCAATGCCCAGAACGGTTCCAACTTTCTTGCCCTTACGTTCACCCAAAGCGTTCACGTTTTTGACGGCAACCTGACACCAACCACCGGGGGCACAGCCAAGGTCCACGACGCGCGCACCGGGTACTAGAAATTTGAACTTTTCATCGAGCTCTTTGATCTTGAAGGCCGCACGACCGCGATAGCCGTCCTCGTTCGCCCGTTTCACGTAAGGGTCGTTCAACTGGCGCTCAAGCCACAACGTCGACGACAATTTGCGACCTTTGGCCGATTTCACCCGAATTTTAAGGTCACGCTGACCGCGCCCGGATTTATTTTTCTCGACCATTGTCTTCAAACCTGTTTTCCAGAACACCGTCCGCGTCCATCATTGAAAATAGCATACCTTCACGCAAACCGCGATCCGCAACTCGTACCGATTCAGTCGGCCAAATTCGCAACAACGTTTGCAAAATCGCCGAGCCGGACATAATCAGTTCCGCCCGATCATTCCCGATCCCCGGTTCGCGGCGCCGCCCTTCCGGCCCAAGCTCCAGAAAACGGTCGATCACTGCATTCACATCACCCGCACGCATCCGCAGTCCATCCACCTTGTTTCGATCATAGCGTCGCAAACCAAGATGCATCGCCCCCAGCGTC
>JAPYON010000078.1:0-3406 GCA_029938175.1 Paracoccaceae bacterium
GTCTGGTGGTTTATCCGCTTGAGGCTGGCGATGCTGAAACTGTGATGATGGCCGCTATCGAGGCCGGTGCGGATGACGTGGAATCGTCAGACGAGGGGCACGATATTTATTGCGATAGCACCGATTTGCACGAGGTTTCTAATGCGTTGGAAGCTGAATTGGGAGAGTCGGAATCAACCAAGCTGATCTGGAAACCGCAGACTTCGACTGAGCTGGATTTGACAGGTGCGGAAAAGCTGATGCGACTTATCGAGTCGTTAGAGGATGATGACGACGTGCAGACTGTTACTGCCAACTTCGAGATTTCTGACGAAGTTATGGCGCAGCTTTAGGCGCTAAAAGCGTCTCTTTCGCTTGAACAATAACCATATCGCGCTAAACTTTGCATATTGTAAAGAGCCGATATGATTGCCGAACCAGCGCTTACCCTCGGGATCGAGGAGGAATATCTTATTGTAGATCGTAAAACCCGTGATCTGGTTCGCGAACCGGATGCCGGTTTTATTGCAGCTTGTGCTGATCTGCTGGGCGAGCAGGTGACCGGCGAGTATTTGCAATGTCAGGTCGAGGTTGGAACCCAGCCGCACAAACGTGTGTCTGATGCGTGCGATGATCTGGTTGATTTGCGAAAGGGGATTTCCGAAACGGCGGATGCGTTTGGTTATGCACCGATTGCGGCCTCGACCCATCCGTTTGCCAACTGGCGCGAACAGACGCATACGCGCAAGGATCGTTATGACGCGTTACGTGATGATCTGGGGCAGCCGGTGCGCCGGATGTTGATCTGCGGGATGCATATGCACATCGGCATCGGGGACGAAGACCTGCGGATCGACTTGATGAACCAAGTGACGTATTTCCTGCCGCATCTTTTGGCACTGTCTTGTTCTTCGCCTTATTGGGAGGGGGAAGACACAGGGCTGGCCAGCTATCGTTTGACGGTTTTTGATGCGTTGCCGCGAACAGGGCTGCCAGATGTGCTTGGATCTTACGGCGAATATATGCGGATGGTTGGACAGTTGGTTAATTCGGGTTGCATCGAGGATCCCAGCAAGATCTGGTGGGATATTCGTCCTTCGGCGAAATTCCAGACGCTTGAACAGCGGGTAACAGATGTGTGCTCGCGCGTTGATGATGTGGCGGCGATTGCGGCCGTTTATCAATCGCTTTTGTCATTTTTGTTTCGTTTGCGGAAAAATAATCAGCGTTGGCGGGTTTATCCGCAGACGTTGATTTTGGAAAACCGCTGGCAGGCACAGAGGCACGGCGCGTGCGGCAGTTTGATTGATCACGGAAGCAGTGTCATGGCGCCGATGTGCGACCTTATGGAAGAGTTGATAGACTTGATCGGCGAGGACGCCGAGCGTCTGGGATGTAAGGAGGAATTGTTGCATGTTCGCGAGATTACGGCGAATGGGAACTCGGCTGATCGTCAACGTGCCAACTATGCGGCTGCGATAGGCGCGGGTGCAGATGCGCATGAGGCTTGTATGGCCGTGGTTGACGGGTTGATTGCAGAGTTCACGCTTAGCTAAAGCCATGAAAAACCCCGCCGAAGCGGGGTTTGAGCTTTTCCTAGAACGGGATTTCGTCGTCAAGGTTACTAGCGCCGCCGCCTTGCGAGCCGCCGCTGTAACCACCACCGCCTTGGCCGCCGCCATAATCGCCGCCGCCTTGGTTGCCGTAGCTTCCGTCACCACCGCCGCCGCCATCGCGACCGCCAAGCATGACGAGTTTGGCGTCAAACCCTTGCAGAACGACTTCGGTTGAATAGCGGTCGTTGCCGGATTTATCCTGCCACTTGCGTGTTTGCAGTTTGCCCTCGATGTAAACGCTGGACCCTTTCTTGAGGTATTGTTCAACCACGCGGACCAGACCTTCACTGAAAATAGCAACAGTGTGCCATTCAGTTTTCTCACGGTTTTCACCAGTGTTCTTGTCGCGCCACCGCTCGGAAGTAGCGATCCGCAAGTTTGCGACTTTGCCACCGTTCTGGAAAGTGCGGATCTCGGGATCTGCCCCCAGATTGCCGAGTATGATTACCTTGTTAACACTGCCTGCCATTCCACTCTCCTTGGTGCGAATCCTAATTTTGCGTGAGATTAACCATTATTGCCGATGTTACCATAGAATTGCTTAAGGTTTGGTAAATATTTCGTAAAATTAGCATGGTTACATGCTAGATTGCCTTCAATTGTTGTGGGGAATTATCAGAATGCGCGCGTTAGCTCTATTAGCCGGAATCATGTGCTTTTGAGCCGGGTTAATAATGCGAAAACGTTTAGTTCCAGTCCGTTAGTATTCCACGGAGTTAACAAGTTTATTGACGATGATCTTCGCTAACCAGATGCAAGCTCTATGTCCTCAGCGCTGCCTTCCTTGCGTGGGCGATTGATAACAATTCCGCCACAGAAGGCTTAGAGCTTCGACCCTCGCGGTTTTATGAATATGCGTTAACGGTTGCCGAACGGCATGACATCCCCCCGCAGATATTTTTTAATTTGATTACGACGGAATCAAACTGGAACCCAGTGGCCAGTTCGTCCGTAGGGGCGATTTGCTTGACAGAGCTTATGCCGCGAACGGGGTTGGAACTGGGCGTTAACCCTCGGAATGCACAGCAGAATATGGAGGGTGGGGCGAGTTATTTGCGCCAGCAACATGATTTTGGTTCGTGGGAACTGGCGTTGGCGGCCTATAATTCCGGACCTACGACCGTCTCTGGATACGGCGGCATCCCGCCGTATCCAGAGACGCAAGATTACGTCCAGAAAATATTGGGTCTTTAGCCGCGTTCTAATTCGCCACCGGCGGATTGCCAGTGCATCAGGCTTCCGATGTTGTGGACGTTTTCAAAACCCATCTGCGTCAACGTACGTGCTGCCATGCCAGAGCGGCCACCGGAGGTGCAGTAAACGGCTACTGGTTTGGTTGTGTCCAACGCTTTGTTGAACTCTGGGTGGTTTGGGTTTGCGTGCGTCTGAATCATCATCAGCGGGATGTGATGTGCGTTTTTCGCTTTGCCGGACTTTGCGATTTCGTTGTGGTCGCGCACATCTATTACGGTGATTTCACCGTTTTTCGACTTGGCAACGGCATCCTGAGCAGTCAGGGGTTGTGCGGCTGGTTTGCGGCTAAAAAAGTTCATTGTGTATCCTTGCGTTTGCTTATCTTTGAGCAGTAGATAAGGTTAACGATTTCGATTTCAACTTCCCGCGAGCAACTAATTCAAGAAATTGAATGTATATAGAGGGTAATTTGTGAAATATGGGTTTTTTCTTGCAATGTTCCCGTTTTATTCCCATTCTGTATCTTCGTATTTCTGCGTGGATTGGATGAGCCATTGCGGAAAGCAGAGGAGCTAGTATGGCCGAGTTGAAAAATATTGAGGTGCGCGGGGCGCGTG
>JAPYON010000078.1:3416-7100 GCA_029938175.1 Paracoccaceae bacterium
AGAATATCGACATTGATAGTCCACGCAACAATATGGTTGTAATTACGGGATTGTCGGGCTCGGGCAAGTCGTCGTTGGCATTTGATACGATCTATGCCGAGGGGCAGCGGCGCTATGTTGAGAGCTTGTCGGCATATGCGCGGCAATTCCTCGATATGATGCATAAACCGGACGTTGATCATATCTCTGGGCTGTCTCCGGCGATTTCTATCGAACAGAAGACCACCTCGAAGAACCCACGATCGACCGTTGGTACTGTGACCGAGATTTACGACTATATGCGTTTACTGTTTGCACGCGTTGGTACGCCGTATTCACCAGCAACTGGACTGCCGATCGAGGCGCAGCAGGTTTCCGATATGGTTGACCGTGTGGCTAAAATGGAAGAGGGCACCCGTGCTTATTTGATGGCGCCAATTGTGCGAGATCGCAAGGGAGAGTATCGCAAGGAGTTTTCCGAGTTACGCAAGCAGGGCTTCCAGCGTGTGAAGGTTAACGGCGCGTTTTACGATCTGGAAGAACCCCCAACACTGGACAAGAAATTCCGCCAAAACATCGACGTGGTTGTGGATCGTGTTGTTATTAAAGCGGGGATGGAAGGGCGACTTGCCGATAGTTTCCGGACTGCGCTGGATCTGGCCGATGGCATTGCGGTGCTGGAAATCGCTGTCGAGGATGGCGAGCGGCATGTGTTTTCGGAAAAATATGCATGCCCCGTAAGCGGGTTTACCATCCCTGAAATCGAACCACGCTTGTTTTCGTTTAATGCACCGTTTGGTGCCTGCCCCGATTGTGGCGGGTTAGGGGTTGAACTGTATTTTGACGAAAACCTGATCGTACCGGATCGCAGCCTGTCGTTGATGCAGGGCGCAATCGCGAATTGGGCAAAGACGAAATCTCCTTACTCGCGCCAGACGGTTGAGTCTATTTCCAATCATTATGGTTTTGATCGAAACTTACCGTGGAGCGAACTTACAGATGAAGTTCAGCATGTTATGTTGCGAGGTTCAGGTAAGGAAGAGATACGGTTCCGCTATGATGAGGGTGGACGTGTCTATGAAATTTCGCGTCCGTTCGAGGGGATTATCCCCAATATGCAACGTCGTTATCGCGAGACTGACAGCAATTGGATGCGTGAAGAATTCGAGCGGTATCAGAACAACCGCCACTGCGCGGCTTGTAATGGCTATCGCTTGCGTCCCGAGGCGCTGGCCATCAGGATCGCAGACCTGCACGTCGGTAAAGTGGTGCAAATGTCGATTAAAGAGGCGTTGGACTGGATTGAATTCGTCCCTGCAGCACTTACCAAGCAAAAGAACGAAATAGCCGAGGCAATTCTTAAGGAAATTCGGGAGCGCCTAGGGTTTTTGGTTAACGTCGGGCTGGATTATCTGACCTTGTCGCGTAATTCCGGTACTTTGTCGGGAGGTGAAAGCCAGAGGATCAGATTGGCCAGTCAGATCGGCTCTGGCTTGACGGGCGTACTGTATGTGCTGGACGAGCCATCAATCGGCTTGCATCAACGCGACAATGGGCGGTTGCTGGTGACATTGAAAAACTTGCGGGACCAAGGCAATACGGTGATTGTGGTCGAGCACGACGAAGAAGCCATTCGTGAAGCCGACCACGTGATCGACATTGGTCCTGCTGCGGGCATTCATGGTGGTAAGATTATTGCCGAGGGTACGCCAAAGCAGATTTGCGCAGTAAAAAAATCCATTACAGGTCAGTACCTTACGGGTGAACGGAAGATCGAGGTGCCTCTGGGACGGCGCAAGGGTAACGGCAAAAAAGTTGTGGTCACGGGGGCGACGGGGAATAACCTGAAAAACGTCACAGCTGAGTTCCCGTTGGCGACGTTTACCTGTGTGACTGGCGTATCGGGTGGCGGAAAATCGACGTTAACGATTGAGACTTTGTTCAAAACTGCATCGATGCGCCTTAATGGGGCACGGCAGGTTCCGGCGCCTTCGGAAAGCATTAAGGGGTTGGAGTATCTCGATAAAGTCATCGACATTAACCAATCTGCGATTGGCCGCACACCGCGTTCTAATCCGGCGACCTATACTGGCGCGTTCACCCCAATTCGCGAGTGGTATGCTGGCCTGCCAGAGTCCAAGGCGCGAGGATATAAGCCCGGACGGTTCAGTTTTAATGTTAAGGGCGGCCGATGCGAGGCGTGCAAAGGTGATGGTCTTATCAAGATAGAAATGCACTTTTTGTCGGATGTTTACGTTGAGTGTGAAAGCTGTAAGGGCAAGCGGTATAATCGCGAAACTCTGGAAATATACTTTAAGGGCAATAGTATAGCAGACGTTCTTAACATGAACGTTGTAGAGGCTGCCGACCTGTTCAAGGCGGTTCCCAGCATTCGAGACAAGATGACGACGTTGATGCGGGTTGGCCTTGGATATATCCAGGTTGGCCAGTCCGCGACGACTTTGTCGGGCGGTGAGGCGCAACGGGTTAAGCTGTCGAA
Source organism: Paracoccaceae bacterium (assembly GCA_029938175.1). Classification (GTDB taxonomy): domain Bacteria; phylum Pseudomonadota; class Alphaproteobacteria; order Rhodobacterales; family Rhodobacteraceae; genus NORP23. Next base: position 5,896 of record JAPYON010000078.1, read on the forward strand.
GGAATTAGCAAAACGATCAACAGGTCGAACGTTGTATATTCTTGATGAACCAACGACGGGGCTTCATTTCGAGGACGTTAAGAAATTGCTGGAAGTGCTGCATGAACTGGTCGAGCAAGGAAATTCGGTGATTGTGATCGAGCATAATCTGGATGTGGTGAAAACCGCCGACCATGTCATCGACATTGGGCCGGAGGGTGGCGATGCTGGTGGACAGATCATTGCGACGGGGACACCTGAGGAGATTGCAACGATTAAGGACAGTTATACCGGACATTATTTGAAGGATATGTTGTGAAACGAGGGCTGTATTACGCTGTTTCTGCTTTGAAATAGGAGATTTGGATGTAGTGTTGTTCCAAATACTCTGACGACGGACAGCCCACTGTATTGGCCTCGCGATAACTTTAGCCCTTGTAAGTTTGCCCGCTGAGGCGTGGCAGCATAGCCGAGAAATCCATTCCGGTTCCGTCATCCTCAACAAATGCTGCGTACATGTCCCGTGCGTGCTGGCCAAGCGGAGTGGCGGCATCAGCAGCTTCGGCAGCTTGCTGGGCGAGGTTCAAATCTTTTAGCATCAACTCGGCGGCGAAACCGGGTTTGTAATCGTTGTCCGACGGGCTGGTAGGACCAACGCCGGGGGCGGGGCAATAGGCGTTCATGCTCCAGCTATACCCCGACGAAGTTGACGACACGTCGAACATTTTCTGGCGATCCAATCCCAGCTTGTCGGCCAAGGCGAACGCTTCGCACGTTACGATCATGGTTGCGCCTAGGATCATGTTGTTGCAAATTTTGGCGGCCTGACCTGCGCCAGCCTCGCCACAATGCACGGCTTTTTGGCCCATGATGTCGAACAGTGGTACCGCCATGGCAAATGCGGAATCGTCGCCACCTGCCATGAACGTCAGAGTGCCGGCTTCGGCGCCGCCGATCCCTCCGGAAACTGGTGCATCCACTGACAGTAATCCTGCGGAGTTGCATTGTTTAGCAACCAAGCGGGCAGATTCGACGTCAACGGTAGAGCAATCGATCAAACACGCGCCGGCTCTCATCGTGGGGATAACTTCGGAGGCCACACTTTGCAGGATCGCGCCGTTAGGCAGCATCGTGATGACCACGTCAGCTTCGTTGGCTGCATCGGCAGCACTTGTTGCTCGCGTTGCATCATCACTCGTGACGCCAGCGACGTCAAACGCTGAAAC
>JAPYON010000204.1 GCA_029938175.1 Paracoccaceae bacterium
GTTTGTGAGTGTCGACCCGAACCGTGACACGCCTGAGCGCCTCGCAAAATACGTGGATTTCTTCGGTGACAATATTGTAGGACTCACTGGAAAAGAACCCCAGCTTCGTGAACTGGCAAAACGATATAGAACAACCTTCGGTTATGACGAACCTGACCCCGATGGAAATTATGCGGTCTCACACAGCAGCGCGATTTATGTATTTGATCGCGAAGGTAACCCCCGCCTCTTAATGCGGCCCGATCTGAGTAGAGAAGAAATTCGGCATGACCTCGTTGCTCTTATTCAGGAGGATGCCTGACTGAATAGACTGTCCCAACTCGAATTGAGACAGTCCTGGTTGGCGGGCACATACAAAGTGGTTAAGCAGAGCCGGAGAGTGTCTCGATAATTCGGCAGTCCATAATAACTCCGCCGTCACAACACGCACTCAGTCTTTCCAACTCGTGTTCCATTGCATGTAGATCTTTCAGTCGAGAGCGCACTTGAACCAGTTGTTGTTCAACTTTGGCGTCCACACCCGCACAGGACTCCTGCTGACGATCCGCCAGTGAAAGCAGTTCACGAATATCGTCAAGGCTAAATCCGAGCCCGCGGCTTCGTCGAATAAACAGCAGCCGCGAATGATCCTCTTCGGAGTAGAGACGATAGCCCGACTCCGAGCGGGTCGCTTTCGGCAACAGTCCAATTTTTTCGTAATAACGGATGGTCACGGGCTTAACGCCCGTATCATCAGCTAGCCGACCGACCGTGTTCCTTTTTTCGCTCATCGCTATTGACCTTATAGTTACTATAACCACCAGTGTATCGATGTATTGCACGTTTTAGGAGGGTTCGTCGTGGACAGCTGCTGTGAAAACAAGGCCGGTGAACTGGCACAATTGCGAGCGAGCCAAAGCCGGGTGCTTTACATTGCGCTTGCCATCAACGCAGTGATGTTTGTGGTGGAATTCAGCGCCGGCTGGATTGCAAGCTCTACCGCGTTGCTGGGCGATTCGCTGGATATGTTTGGCGACGCGTCTGTCTATGCACTGACACTGTTCGTGCTGGACCGAAGCCGTCGCGCGCGTGCCGGAGCGGCTTTGTTCAAAGGCGGCTTTATGCTGTTGTTCGGGCTTGTTGTTGTCGCCGATGCCATCCGCAAGCTGGTGATACAGGAAGTGCCCGCCGCCGAGTGGATGGGCGCTGTCGGCGCTCTTGCCCTGTTTGCAAACGGCGTTTGTTTTGTGTTGCTCTACCGTCATCGTGCGGACGATCTCAATATGCGTTCCACCTGGATGTGTTCCAGGAACGATCTGTTCGCCAATAGCAGTGT
>JAPYON010000205.1 GCA_029938175.1 Paracoccaceae bacterium
GGTCACGCGCAATGCCGTGATCGGCAAGGTGCATCGCCTTGGCCTGTCCAACCGAGAGACTACAGCCAAATCCAAAGCTGCGCCGAAGGCGGTCAAAGCGGCCCCTAAAGCCAAGGTAAAACAAAAAGAACCGGTACGCGTCGCCAACCCGAAATCCACAACCGAGATCCCGACGGCCCGCGACATCCCGCGCAAACGCCCCATTATCACGGCTGGACAACCGCTGCCTCCGCAACCCTCGGCTTCCGAAGTGAGCGCCGAAGCATTGGCCAAAGTTGTCGAGATTGAGGGTCAAGCTAGAAAGCTAAACCTGATGCAATTGACCGAACGTACCTGCAAATGGCCAATCGGTGATCCGGCAACAGATGAATTTTGGTTCTGCGGCCACCCTGCTCAAGTCGGAAAGCCCTATTGCGAAACCCACGTCGCCGTGGCGTTCCAGCCGATGAGTAGCCGTCGAGACCGCCGCTCCCGATAGTCGGTCGCCTTCCAACCACTCTTCCAGTTTTTCTATTGCCTGCTGCACCAACCCAACGGAGGCAGCTGCGCCATCTTCATGGCTAATTCCGTGGTCCGCGCCCTCTATGGCCGCTACGGATATTCCTGACGCAGAGAGATCGTCAACCACAGGTTTGTGTAACCGGGATCTTTTGTCCCAATCAGGCAGAACGCCGGATTAGACGCGCGCCAATCGGGACTGTTGAGGTTTTAATGGATAGATATTCCATCACTTACCCCTCGACGATTTCCTCGGCCTGCCGCAAGTCCACGCTCACCAGTTGCGAGACGCCTTGCTCTGCCATCGTCACCCCATACAATCGATCCATCCGCGCCATCGTCACCGCGTGGTGCGTGATGATCAAGAACCGCGTGTCGGTCTGCTTAGTCATTTCGTCCAGCAAATCGCAAAACCGCGTAACGTTGGCATCGTCGAGCGGCGCATCCACCTCGTCTAGCACACAGATAGGGCTGGGGTTTGCAAGGAATACTGCGAAAATCAGCGACAGTGCCGTCAAGGTCTGCTCGCCGCCTGACAGCAGTGAAAGCGTGGACAGTTTCTTGCCCGGTGGTTGGCACATAAGCTCAAGGCCGGCCTCTAGTGGATCATCGCTCTCGACAAGAACCAGATTCGCGTCGCCCCCACCGAACAGGTGTTTGAACAGTTTCGAGAAGTTTTTGTTAACCTCCTCGAACGCATCCAAAAGCCGTTGGCGACCTTCTTGATTAAGGTTCGAAATGCCATGCCGCAGCTTTTTCACCGCTTCATCAAGGTCGTTTTTCTCACCATTCAGGTTGTCGAATTCCTCCTGCAC
>JAPYON010000206.1 GCA_029938175.1 Paracoccaceae bacterium
TATCGGTGGCTCGGGTATTGTGGTCGGCCCTGCGGAACCAGAGTTGACAGATACTGAAAGACTGCGTCCTTTGCTGCGACCGGACTCGGTTGAATTGACTGCATTACTTGCCAGTATATCCAAACAAGCGGTCCCGACAGCCCGCGCACCTTTGCATCGCCCTGCCGACTTCGCCGAAAAAGTGATCGCTATAGAAAAAGCTGCTGCTGAACTGGCCCGCGTCACGCCCACATTTACTGATGAGCGCCGCAATGTAAGCCTGCCGACTTCAGCTAATGTTGCTGCCACGGCGACGATTGAAAACGGAATTTACCTTAACGAAACCAGCCTGATCGGCGTCTTTGGCACCCAAGGAAATTACCGCGCGTTGCTACGTCAGCGCGGCGGAATATATCAAATGTTGACTGTTGACGACACAATTGACGGATGGACGATCGTTGCCATTAGCGAAAGTGACGTGCGCATGCAGAAAAGCGGTAAAATCAAGATATTAAAGCTACCCGCCGAGGGCTAACAGCACGAAGCACCGCCTTGAATCGGAGGGCACGGGACTGTTCCATAAGAACAATAAACGCAACAATCCCCTTTTTTCGGCGCCATCACGACGCCGCAAGACTTGCATTCATAGAACCACTGGCAAGCGTCCGTTGGCATCTTTTCGTTTTCGGAGTGCCCGCATTCACGGCAGGTAATTATTGATTGAAGCTCGGCCATTTTAATCCTTTCACAGTAACATCGCGCTCGCCAGTCCAAGAAATGCGAAGAATCCGACGATGTCCGTTACAGTTGTTACGAACACGCCCGACGCCAACGCCGGATCCGCGCCAAGCTTATCCAGACCGATGGGGATAAGAACCCCCGCCATACCAGCAACCATCATATTCCCGATCATCGCAAGACCAAGAACAACGCCTAACATTGCACTGCCATACCACAAAAAGCCTACTCCGCCAATGATCACGGCGAACACAATCCCGTTAGCTACTCCGACAAGGAGTTCGCGCCAAACGATCCGCGATGCGTTCGCGGGCGTCAAATCTCGCGTCGCAATTGCCCGCACAGCGACCGTCAACGTCTGCGTTCCGGCGTTCCCCCCCATCGAAGCGGCAATAGGCAAAAGCACGGCAAGGGCCACGATCGCCTCGATAGTGCTGGCGAACTGTGCAATAACAATAGAGGCCAGAATCGAAGTGAGCAGATTGACGGCCAGCCATGGGAATCGACTTTTCATCGTTTTCCAAACGCGCGACGATAGGTCTTCGTCCTGCAGTCCCGCTAGCAAATTCATGTCCTCTTCTGCCTGATCCTCAAG
>JAPYON010000207.1 GCA_029938175.1 Paracoccaceae bacterium
CTTATGCCACAATGCGGCTAAATGGGAAGGTCGCCAAAAACTTTGCGACAGAACCATTCAATGTGCCATATTACCTAGTGCCTTCTTTCAGGTTTAAACAGGTTATAAAACCAACCAACGCCGAGGCTAAAACAATCGCAAAGCTCCAGCGATAGTCGGATTCAGCGTAGTTTCTAGCGCCTTCGATCAGTGATCCATCCCATCTGGCATCAAGAATTACGCCGACCAGAGGTTGCAATACTGCGCCCGAAGCAACAGTCATCGAATTCACAATCCCCACCACAGATCCACTGATATCTGCCGGCGCGACTTCGCGGACGAACGCAAAGGTCGTTGCCATTGCTGAACCGGAAGCCCCAGCTAATACAAAAAGGCTAACAGTCAGCCAAAGTGGTAGATTTGGCAGAAATACGATGATCCCCAACGTCAAAGTCAAAATGCCCGAGCCGCCGACCAGCAACGCTTTCCTGTGCCCGATGTAATCGGACATCCATCCGATAGACGGGGCACCAAAGGCCCAGCCAAATAGCATTAGCGACATGTAGAAGGCAGCTTCGGGCCGCTCCAGCCCATATGCGCTCATCAAATATGGAGTCCCCCACAGGCCACCCACCGTCAACATTGGGGCGGACATCGTTGCTGCTACAAGCGCAATCTTCCAGACTTCACGTGAGCTTGCTGCACGCGCTAACCCACGCCACATATTCTTCCAAATGTCTTCTTGTTTCTTTTCAACTTTGCGGGTTTCGGGATCATTTCGCACAAATGCGTAGACCATTAATGCGAGTAGCCCACCAAAAACCCCCAACCCCCACATACTCGATCGCCAACCGAATTCTGAAACGAATATGGCCAGCGGGGCTTGTGCCAACATCCCGCTCATCATCGCGACAAACATGGTAAGGCCCGATAAAAGGGCGAACTTTCGAATAGGAAACCACTTACCTGCCAGCGTAAGCGCCCCTAAAAATCCGACGCTGGAACCAACCCCGATAAGTACACGCCCGATGTACGCAACCTCGATGGAGGTCGCTGTGCCAAATAGAAATGAACCGACTGCGGCTATGGATAAAGCGGCGGTCAATATAACGCGTGTACCAACGACATCAAGAATTGCGCCAAGTGGAATTTGCAGTACGACATAGGGATAGAAGTAAAGCGCCGACAGCGTTCCGAGCATGGCTCCGCTAATGGCGAATTCGCTCATCAAATCGGAAACCATCACGCTGGGCGCTACACGGTGAAAGAAAGCGTATCCGAATGCGAGGGCTGCAAGTGACCAGATAATCCATGCCCGACGACCGCCGAGT
>JAPYON010000079.1 GCA_029938175.1 Paracoccaceae bacterium
CCGAGGCGAGCGAGATTTTCCTGACCGGAAACGCATCGAAGATTACGGTGGTGACAAGGTTCGAGGATCGACAGATGCCTTCAACGCAGATCGGCACGCGCGCCAAGTCGCTTTATTGGGATTATGCCCACTCACGTTAAGGATTTGTTATGAACCTGCCCTCTATTATGCGCGCTATTGAAATCTCGAAATCCGGAGGACCTGATGTATTGCGTCTAGCTACGCGGCCAGTCCCTACTGTGGGTGCCGAAGATATATTAATCAAAATCGTCGCGGCAGGCGTTAACCGTCCCGATGCCTTGCAAAGGGCAGGCGCCTACGCGCCACCGCCGGATGCGTCGGACCTACCCGGTCTGGAATGTTCCGGCGAGGTTGTCGCGATAGGTTCTGGTGTCTCGCGTTGGTCAATTGGCGACCAAGTCTGTGCGCTGTTGCCCGGTGGTGGATACGCAGAATATGCGATCACGCATCAAGATCACGCGCTACGCGTTCCTGTTGGACTGTCGATGATCGAAGCAGCGGCCCTGTGCGAGACTTTTTTCACGGTCTGGACCAATGTGTTTGAGCGCGGTTGTCTAGAGGCTGGCGAAACATTTCTGGTGCACGGCGGTACGTCGGGGATAGGAACCACCGCTATCCAACTGGCCACGGCCATGGGTGCACGCGTGTTTGCAACAGCGGGCAGCGACAAAAAATGCGCGAAATGCCTTGATCTGGGTGCAGAAGTGGCGATCAACTACAATGAAGAAGATTACGTCGAGATAGTCAAAAATGCCACCAACGGGCGTGGCGTTGATCTGATTTTGGATATGGTTGGCGGCCCGTATATCGCCCGCAACATCCGTGCGTTGGCATTGGAGGGGCGTTTGGCGATGATCGCGTTTCTTGGTGGTCCAAAGGCCGAAATCAACTTTGCCCAGATTATGATGAAACGGATTACGGTGACGGGATCGACACTGCGACCCCGCTCGATTCAAGACAAAGCGGTAATCGCCGATGCCTTACGCGAAGTTGTTTGGCCGCTGATAGAGGCAGGCCAAATCGCTCCTGTGATGGATTCGTCTTTCCCGTTGGCCGATGCCGCCGATGCACATCGCCGGATCGAAAGTGCGGGTCACATAGGCAAGATAGTTCTAGACGTAGGTTAAGCCGTTAGCGAAAGTGCTTACGCCCAAACCGGATCGCGGGGCCTTCGATAAACCGCCAAGTGATCCATCCGGTCAGCATCGACCCGATCAGCGTTATGATAGCGACACCGATGTATTGCAGGATCGAAACCGTAGGGACTTTGTCTAACCCGATAAAGGCAACTACGCCAATATATACGAATATCGGGTGGAACAAGTACATTGAGAAGCTATAACGCGCGATAGGTTCCAACAGTCGGCTTGAGAATACCCGCTTCAACGTCGGCAATCGACCCGCGTGCAGTAGCACAATCATCAGCGCAATTGCCGCAGCAAAAATTGTGCGCCCCAGTAGAATCTCGTAGAAAATTATGGAAGCATGCCAGCCTGAAACAATTGTGAAAGGGTTGTAGGTCAGCGGAAAAGCTGCACCAAGAATTATAAGGACCGTTAGAATTGTTACTGTTTTCTTACTTAATTCTGCCAAAAACGCGCTGCGATTAAGGACTATCCATGCGCCTGCCATCCCAAGGGTGAACTGGCTGATTCTTGCAGGCATGGCGATATATAGGAGATGATAGAACGTAGAAGAATCGGCGCCTCGCCCGTTCAGCAGAGAATCTATGAACGAGTGTGTTGCGATTTGAGGATAAGAGGACAATATCCAGTAATTCCAACTGATCGTAAACAAGACTATGACAGTCGTCATGATCGCGAGGTCTTTGCCGCTGCGGATTAACAGGATCAACAGTGGAACGATGGCATAGAATTCTAGTTCAACAGATAACGACCAAGTCCATGGAATGATTATGTTCGCAGGCGTAGTCCAGATATTATAGCCCAGAAGGTTACCCAGCATGTCGGTCGTGATTCCGACATCAATCGCGGCAAGGCCTAATGCGACCAAATACAACGGGTAAATGCGAAAAACCCTGTGTGCATAGAAACTTTTAACGCGAATCTCGCCTGTCTTCATGCGTTTGCGAAAAAGTTGCCAAGCCAGCAGATATCCCGACAGTACGAAAAAGATATCGACACCCAAATCGCCGCGACGGATAAAGCCAAATATCCACGGTAAGGTGTCCGAGAACTCTAAAAACACTTCCATGGATGGCAACGTGTAGTGCAGAAAATACCAGCTATGAAAGGCCATAACAAACAAAATGGCCAACGCTCGCAAGCCGTCCAGCTCAGACATACGTATTTTGGGCGCATTTGATTTTTCTGCGGTATCACCAACCATTATTATATTCCGAGCTCTAGTTTGTGTTGACAGGCAGCTTTCTGGCAGGGGCCAGCGCGGTGAAAATAATGGCAAAACAAAAGGTCTTTAATATTCCGATCATCTGGCCTATATACACTTAAGAATTCCCCACGAAAACCTAAATAGCGCGCCGCGCAGCCAAGTTTTCGGCGAGGGCACAAGTTTGTTTTAAGGAGACTAATATGGCGCTTCCATTGATGGCCAAGGCAACAGCCGTTTGGCTGGTAGATAATACAACGTTAGCATTTACGCAGATTGCTGAATTTTGCGGTCTGCACGAGCTTGAAGTGAACGGCATTGCCGACGGCGAAGTCGCGGTTGGCGTTAAGGGTTTTGATCCGATTGCCAACACGCAGCTTACGATCGAGGAAATCAAGCGTTGCGAAGATGACCCGAAAGCCAAGCTGGAACTGATGTATAATCCTGCCGCCGAGGGTGAATTGAAACGTAAAGGTCCGCGCTATACACCGCTGTCCAAACGCCAGGATCGCCCATCTGCAATTGCATGGCTGGTAAAGTTCCACCCAGAGCTGAAAGATGGTCAGATCAGCAAGTTGGTTGGCACAACGAAACCGACGATTGTGGCAATCCGCGACCGGACGCACTGGAATATAGGCAGTATCAGCCCTGTTGATCCGGTAGCACTTGGTATGTGTAAGCAGATTGAGCTGGATACAGCCGTCGCCAAAGCCGTCAATAAAATGGGTGGCACTGAAGTTATGTCCGATGATGAACGCATGAAGTTGGTCTCGACCGAGCAGTCCTTGCATATGACTGAAGAAGCGCGCGTTCCGTCAAACATGTCCGGCCTTGAGAACTTTACTTTGACTGGGGCCAAAGAAAAAGAGCCTAAACTGGATGTGGACAGCCTGTTCAAAACGCCAGCTGCAGAAGCAAACGAAGACGAAGACAAGTAATACCTGCCGCCCCGGTTCAACCCGGGGCCGCTTTGCCGGTCTAATGCGCGGGAATAGTTACCGTATCAATTAGACTGCGCCCGCCATCCACCGTCAATATCTGACCCGTGATGAAATTTGCCCTACTCGAGGCGAGGAATACGACTGCGTCCGCAGCCTCGTCGGCTTCACCTATGTGCCCAAGCGGGGTGGCAGCTTCGATCATGCCGTGCAAATCATCGTTGTCCTTCATCGATTCGCGCAAACTGGCGCTCATAAGGCTGCCGATTGCGATGCCGTTCACGCGAATGCCGTGATCGGCAAATGCGACCGCCAACGAACGCGTCAGTTGATCCAGCGCCGCCGATGATACTGAATACGCCATCAATTTCGGCATAGTACGGGTTGCCGCGATTGAAGACAGGTTAACGATAGATCCGATAACCTCATCCTTGCTGCGGTCTGGCGTGTGCGCGATCATCCGTTTTACCACAGCTTGCGCCAGTCGCAAATTGACTGTCACGTTTTGTTGCATAAGCTGCTCAAACACGCCGTCCTTATCCAGTAACGGATCGGATGGCAGAATTTGGCGACTGGCGTTAACTAGAATATCGATGCTTTCGAACGCGTCGATGGTTGTCGCCATCAAGTTATTAATCGTCAACTTTTCCTGAAGGTTTCCATGATATCCTATTGCCTGACCTACGCCTTTTTGCAGGGCTTCAACTTCGATAGCCAGGCGCTTTTCATCTTTGTCGGCCAGCACTACGTTCGACCCCAACTCGACGAACCGACGAGCGATAGCCAGCCCAATTCCATTGGCAGCACCGGTTACTATTACGGTCTTTTCAGATACGGAAGAGTTCATGTGGACCTCGTGATTCCCTGTCGTCAGAACCAGCAGACTAGGGGAAGGGGGATTGAATTTCGAGACAAAACCGCCTCGTCGGTATTACCGCTTTAACGGGCGGCGGGCGCGGATGATCTTGAAGGCCTTGTTCTGCTCAAGGATTTCCCAGTGTTTGAAGTGGGCCTCCATCGCCGATTCATAGGGTAATTGGCGGTTAGCAACCATCAGAAATTGCCCGGACGGCTTCATGATCCGCGCGGCGGCGGCAATAAAGCTGATCCCGATTGCAGGTTCTGCTGCGCGACCCTGATGGAACGGAGGGTTACAGATAACTGTGTGGTAAGGTTCAGTTGGCTTGTCCATTGCTGTGACATCAACCCAGTGGAAAGCGGCGCGGTCATCTATGACGTTTGCTCTCGATACCTCAAGCGCGGCGTGTTCAGCCTCGAACAAATCCAGAGATGTGATACGTTCGCATTTTTCAAGAATATTCTTCGCTAGATACCCCCAGCCGGATCCAATGTCTGCAACCGCACCTTTAACAGACTTATCGAAATAAGCGGTTAGCATTTCCGAGCCCACGTCGATTTTTTCAGGACTGAACATTCCCGGTGCCGTCATATACCCAAATGCGTTGCGCTTGGGTCGCATGGCTAATTCCCATTCGGCAGGGGCAGGCGTGGTTGGCGTTAACCAAAAAACTTTCCCGTGCGATTTTGAGAACACACCATCGATTTCGTAAACTTTCTTGACGGTCTTTAGCATGCTGTCTATTCCGTCGGTCTTGTCGCCGCTGACCACTACTTGCCCGTCCGCCGATACCATTCGGCACGCGCGCGCAAAGTTAGCCATGTTTTCGGCGCGGCTACGGGTGAGCGCCACCAAAACCATCGGATACTCACCCAAAGCAGTCGGAACCACCGTCACGTTTTCCTGCGTCAGGCAGTCGGAAAACGGTTTGAAACCTTGTTCACAAACGATATGCGAGAATTCCAAAAAATCTTGTGGTAAAATCGCCGGAGGGCGGATGTAAAGAACATCGCCACTTTCAGGAAGGGTCAAAAGCTGGTCGTCAAACGGCAGAAGAATGCGGGCTGGATCAGCCATGGTGGATCTCCAAGATCGGTTGGTTCATTCTTTTTCCATCGTACATTGTAAAGGATGCTGGTTGCGTTGGGCGTAGTCCATCACTTGCGTAACCTTGGTTTCGGCAATATCGTGCGCGTAAACACCTACAACCGCCAGCCCCTTAGTGTGGACAGTCAGCATAATTCCCTCGGCCGCAGTGGAGTTCAAGCCAAAGAAACGTTCAAGGATATGGACGACGAATTCCATCGGGGTATAGTCGTCGTTAATCAACAACACTTTGTATAGCGGAGGTTTGGCCGTCTTGGGCTTAGCCTTCGTTAAAGTGCCGGTTTCAAAGTCATCGTCGGATGCCATTGTCGGTTCAATCGGTGTGTTGCTCATCTTTGTTCCTGCGCTGGTAACTGGGTTGAGTATATAAGCTACCCACACAAAATGGAAAAGGGGGCAAAAGCCCCCTGAGCCGGTCTCAAAGTCGCAAGGTTTATATTAGACAGCGTAGGACTTGAATGTTTCTGTAGTAGCTTCAACACGTGCGTTGATCGGTGCTGTTACTTCTTTTGTTGCAGCTATAAAGATTTCGTTCATTTTTGTTGCTTGAGCTACAAAGCCTTCAAACGCGGACTGTGCGAATGCGGACTGTTTTTCGAACAATTCTGTGGGTGTTTTTACGGAAGTCAAATCTTTAACAGCGGCGACACCATCTTCGAAGGATTTTTTGTTGTATGTTGTTAGCTCTTCGTTGATGCCTTCAACAGCTTTAGTTGCCAGCTCGGAAGCTTGTGTCAGGGCTTCAACGTTCAACTGACCGAAAGCGGACAGATCGACAAAACCTTTTGGTGCAGTTGCAGTAGTAGATTTTTTCGCAGTGTTTGCTTTAGTAGTCATCGTAGTCTCCATTTATATTTATGTCATCGGCATTGCCGAGAAATTCTACTCTCTATTTAAGGTCTATGCTGCGGTGCGTCAAGATCTATTGTGCGGTGCAACATAAATGATTTATAAACCTGCACTGATTCACTTTGGCAACACCTCGCGCGCAATTGAAAAATATGTGTTTTCTTGCCACGAAAACACGTGTTATGGTTGTTGAAAATAAATGTGACACCGGCAAACGGGTCGTGAGGCAGTACATAATCGATTGGCAGTTTTCGATGTTTAATCAGACTTTACGAGGGATTCTTCTCGTGGTTTTACTTGTTTTCTGTGCTGGTGTAGCCAGCGCCGCGCCTTATGCAGCGTTGGTGATGGATGCTCGCACGGGCGAGGTTTTGCATTCGCGCAACGCTGATACAAAGTTACATCCTGCCTCTCTGACCAAAATGATGACGCTGTATATCGTCTTTCACGAGGTCGAGGCCGGGCGTATGAGCCTCGATCAGAAAATCACGATTTCACGAAACGCCGCCAGCGAACCCCCTTCAAAATTGGGCCTTAGGTCGGGGCAAAAGATTGCCCTTCGTTACCTGATCCGCGCAGCGGCAGTTAAATCTGCCAACGATGCTGCTACTGCTTTGGGCGAGGCTGTCTCAGGTTCCGAAGTGGCCTTCGCAAAATATATGACCGACACAGCCCGCGCGATGGGGATGAGTAACAC
>JAPYON010000080.1 GCA_029938175.1 Paracoccaceae bacterium
GGTAGTGAATTCAACATATTGTAATAATCAATTAATGGATTTTCGCACGATCAGCAAAATTGGCCAATTGTCGAAAACCTGAAAATGTTAGAATCATGCTGACCCCAGCTCTCTTGCATCGTCCAAAGTGCGCAATCCAGTCGTTGGCGCGCTGACGAGAACCGCCATGTTGCCGGGTTTGTGCTCGTTCTTCAGCATTTTCATATGGGCGGCAGGGATGTCAGCCCACGGGAATACTTCGGACATGGATGGGTCAAGGCGGCGTTCCAGCATCAACTGGTTGGCCGAGCTAGCTTGATTGAGGTTGGCAAAGTGACTTCCTTGGATACGTTTTTGGTGCATCCACAAATACCGTGCATCCATCGTCAGGTTATAGCCCGTGGTGCCCGCGCATATCACGATCATGCCGCCTTTTTTACATACGAATACAGAGGCCGGGAAGGTTGCCTCGCCCGGGTGTTCGAATACCATGTCGACGTTGACACCTTTTCCGGTGATGTTCCAAATGGCTTTGCCGAACTTACGAACTTCGCCAAACCATTCCTTGTACTCAGGGGTGTTTACGATGGGCATTTGGCCCCAACAGTCGAAATCTTTGCGGTTGATGACGCCCTTAGCGCCCAGACCCAGCACGAATTCGCGTTTGCTCTCGTCCGAGATCACACCGATAGCGTTTGCCCCTGCTGTGTTGATAAGCTGGATCGCGAACGACCCCAAACCGCCGGATGCGCCCCAGACCAAAACGTTCTGACCGGGTTTCAGTGTGTGAGGTCGATGGCCGAACAGCATGCGATACGCAGTGGCGAGCGTTAGCGTGTAGCACGCGCTTTCTTCCCAGGTCAGGTGTTGTGGGCGGCGCATAAGTTGTTGTGCCTGCACGCGTGAGAATTGCGCGAAGGAGCCATCGGGAGTTTCATACCCCCAAATCCGTTGACTGGACGAGAACATAGGGTCGCCGCCGTTGCATTCTTCGTCATCGCCGTCGTCTTGATTGCAGTGAACCACGATTTCGTCGCCGACTTTCCAGCGCTTAACTTTGTCGCCAACTTTCCAAATGATCCCGGACGCATCCGAGCCAGCGATGTGGTAGTCAGATTTGTGGATGTCAAAAGGGGAAATCGGTGTGCCAAGTCCGGCCCATACTCCGTTATAGTTAACGCCAGCAGCCATCACCAAAATCAACACTTCGTGGCTGTCGATTTCGGGCGTGCCGATCACTTCAAGCTGCATCGCTTTGTCAGGCTCGCCGTGGCGATCACGGCGAATGGCCCAGCCGTACATCTGTTTCGGGACATGGCCCATCGGTGGAATTTGTCCGATTTCGTATAGATCTTTGACTTGGGTAGTGGACATGGTGGGCCTCGTAAGATTGATGTTGTAATAAAGTTGCGCAAAAGCGCGTGTATACGTCATTACATGATAAGTGGGAGTTCACAACACTTAATTTGTGCGGTGCAGCGGACACATTCTTACGCATACTGTGCATTTTACGCATTTATATTACTCACTTAACGGAAGTTTCCAACAAATCGGCTTTGAAGTGCTGAATGATGGCGTTGGCGTAATATTGAACAATTACGGACTGAGCGGGGTTAACGGCGAAACGTCCGCCGGTTTCGGTTGCCACATGGCGTAATGTCAGCATCCGCAGGCCCACTTCGACGGCGTAATCCTCGTCGGAGTGGGGAATGTGACTGTAAATGTCGCGAGCCGACAGGTCTTGCCAGATGCGTTGCGCTTCTGACTTAATCTCCTCCATGGTTAACGGGCCGTCGGCTTGCATGAGCACCGTTGAGATCAGCGATACAGGTAGGACGGGCACCACCTGTCCAATGCGGGTCATTAACACGGAGCCGAGGCTTTCGATAATCTCCGGCATTTTTGCGGGGGGATGAAGGGCCATATAGTCGGTCAGGGAAATTGGGCGACCGAAACTAACGCAAGCATAACCATTGCGATAGAAACGCCCCCTTACACGCAACCATAATTGGTGGGTGACATAGCTAAGGAAAGCACCCGGCTGAAAGCGGAACTTGCGCCTGTCGTTGATGTTGACCGAGGTCAGCACACGGTCTTCCAGCACGCGGTCATAGTTCAGGCCGACGGGAACAAAGACAATATTGCGCGAGGTCTCGGGATCAAAATCGCCCAGAATGTAACTTAGCAAACCAAGTTTAGGTTCGCCCAGCGTGCCATCACGGCTTAGGCCCCCTTCGGGGAATATGGCTTGGGTAACGCCGCCCTCGGTTGCGAGTTGCACATAGCGGGCAAGGACTTTGCGATAAAGCTGGTTGCGGGATTTGCGACGGATGAAATATCCACCCATTGCCCTAATCAGTTGTTGTAACGGCCAGACTCGCGCCCATTCCCCAACGGCATATGATAGGGCCGCTCGCTCGGCGACGAGGGAAGTCACGAGTATATAGTCCATGTTTGAGCGATGGTTGATAACGAAGATGACGGTCGATTCAGGATCTACATTCTTAAGTGCCTCGTCGTCGATATATCCGAGGCGGACGCGATATAGTGATTTTGAGATGAAGCGCGACGCGCGGACGGCAAAGCCGAAATACGTGGGTGCCGAGAAGGCGGGGACGATCTCGCGGGCATAGCGCTCAGCGATTTTTGCGACAACCTCTTGCGGCATGTTCTCGGATTTGGCGTGCGCCATGATTGCGTCCATGACTTTGGGATCGTGTGTCAGGCGGTCGATCATGATCTTGCGGCGCGTCAGTTTGAACGGTTGGATTGAAAGTTGCAGGCGGTCGTTCAGCCTGTCGATAACACGATTCAGGCGGCGACGCAGATACCATCGGACTGACGGCATAAGTAGGCGATCAAGAATTCCGATGGCGGCAAGCAAGCCTCCGGCGACCAACATCCACATGGGAATTTCTACAACGTTATTCATCAAGGCAGCTTTGCAGGAAAAGTGGAGCAGGTCCAGTCGGGCATTGTTTGAAGAAATTGGCCACGACACATTATTCCAGCAAACTTTCCCCTTGCGTAATTATCTTAGCCTTGTAAGTCTATGCTGCAACGCAATATGAGAATTCGGAGATACATCTGTGAGTAAAACTAGCAAAGATCGACCATGGTTGTTTCGAACTTACGCAGGGCACTCGACGGCGTCTGCTTCGAATGCGCTTTACCGTTCGAATCTGGCAAAGGGGCAGACGGGGCTTTCGGTTGCATTCGATTTGCCCACGCAAACCGGATATGACAGCGATCACATTCTGGCACGGGGCGAGGTCGGCAAGGTTGGCGTGCCGATCAGCCATCTAGGCGATATGCGGGCTTTGTTTGCGGATATTCCGCTGGAACAGATGAACACTTCGATGACCATCAACGCAACGGCGGCGTGGATGCTGGCGCTATATATTGCTATGGCCGAGGAGCGGGGGGTTGATATTGCTGGACTGCAGGGGACGGTCCAGAACGACATTATCAAGGAATACCTCAGCCGTGGTACATATGTTTTCCCGCCCGAAGCCAGCCTCAAGCTCATTGGGGACGTAGCGGAGTATTGCTATACCTCCGTTCCAAAATGGAACCCGATGAATGTGTGTTCCTATCACTTGCAAGAAGCTGGCGCGACGCCAGAGCAGGAGTTGGCGTTTGCCTTGACGACGGCAATTGCGGTGCTTGATCAAGTGCGCGGGCAGGTCCCGGCGGAGGATTTTCCTAAAGTGGTCGCGCGGATTTCATTTTTTGTGAATGCGGGCATCCGGTTTGTAACCGAGATGTGTAAAATGCGCGCTTTCGTGGACCTGTGGGATGAAATCTGTCGGGATCGTTACGGTGTGACCGACGCCAGGCAACGGCGGTTTCGGTATGGCGTGCAGGTAAACAGTCTAGGCCTGACTGAGCAGCAACCGGAGAATAACGTTTATCGTATTCTGATTGAAATGCTCGCTGTTACTCTTTCGAAAAAGGCGCGAGCGCGGGCGGTCCAACTGCCAGCGTGGAACGAGGCCTTGGGCTTACCGCGCCCTTGGGACCAGCAATGGTCGCTGCGTATGCAACAGATCATGGCCTATGAAACTGATTTGCTGGAATTTGATGACCTGTTCGACGAAAACCCCGCGGTAGAGCGAAAGGTTGAGGAGCTGAAAGCGGGCGCTCGGCTCGAGATATTGCATATTGACCAAATGGGCGGCGCGGTTTCGGCGATTGAATATATGAAAACGCAGTTGGTTGTGTCCAACTCTGCCCGTATCGCTCGGATTGAGGCGGGGCAAACTACCGTTGTTGGCGTTAACAAATTCCAAAACGGAGAGGAAAGCCCGCTGACCTCTGGTGATATCGGCATCATGGTTGTTGATTCTACAGTCGAGCAGGAACAGATCGACGGTTTGAATTCTTGGCGCGATACGCGCGATGAAGCGGCGGTCATGGTCGCGCTTGAACAACTTCGCGCAGATGCCAAGAACGGGATTAACATTATGCCCGGGTCGATCGTAGCGGCAAAGGCAGGTGTTACTACTGGTGAGTGGGCTACTGCCATGCGCGATGAATTCGGAGAGTATCGAGCTCCGACGGGGGTTAGCTCGGCCATGTCGAATTCGACTAAAGGGCTGGAGGATGTGCAGGCCGAAGTTGGCCGAGTGGCGGCAGATATTGGCAGCCCGATCCGGTTACTAATTGGCAAGCCGGGGCTGGACGGGCATTCCAACGGGGCAGAGCAAATTGCCATTCGGGCTCGCGATTGCGGGATGAAGGTTACCTACGAGGGTATTCGCATGACTCCTGAAGCAATCGTCGAGGCCGCAGTGATCGAGAAGGTTCACATCGTCGGGTTGTCGATACTGTCAGGCTCGCACCTTCCACTGATTGCTGAAGTGATGGAGCGGATGCAAGCTGCGGGACTGGATATTCCGGTGATCGTCGGTGGTATCATTCCGGACGAAGATTGTCAGGAGCTAACCAAAATGGGTATCGCGCGGATTTACACGCCGAAAGACTTTGATCTGAACCAGATTATGCTGGATATAGTAGCACTCGCTGCTTAACCGTGCACGAGACTATTATCTGAATTTCCAGCATCTTTTGATCGGCTTCGATAAAGTCGAAGTGTACCTATTTCCTTCGCCAGGCCTTCGGCAGGGGACGGTCGCTGCTGTATAAGTGATTCTCGACTAACCTAAAATTTGTGGTCAGGTGCCGGGATTGTAGCCATGTGGGTTTGACCTCTGCCATTACCAGCTTGAGGCGCACATTTGTCCAACCCGATTTCGGATTTCCAGCCCAGTTCTGCATGCGTGCGGGCAGGGCTGGCATAGCACGTTGCGACGTCCCCTTCGCGGCGCGAGGCATTGGTAAAAGGGATTTCCTGACAGCTGGCTTTTGCATAAGCGACGATCATTTCCATAACGGACACTCCTTGCCAGATCCCGAGGTTAAACGCACGGGTCCCTTGGTGGGTTTGTGTCCAGTCGAGAGCCGCAACATGTGCCTTGGCCAGATTAAGTGCGTGGATATAGTCGCGAACGCCCGTTCCATCTGGCGCGTCGTAGTCAGAGCCAAACACGCTGACATGGTTGCGTCGCCCGATGGCGACTTGAGCATCAGGTTATTCGGGATCCCGTATGCCCACCTCGTGTATTCAATTTCTGGTTGAAAACTTAATGACAATAGCTTATTTATAATTATTAAAAAACAGGAAGGATACAGATTTGCACGTCGGCATCATCATGGATGGCAATGGCCGCTGGGCGACCGAACGTGGTCTACCGCGCCTTATGGGGCACAAGCGAGGCGCGAACAGGGTTAAAAATATCGTCAAGGCCAGCTCAGAACTTGGCGTAGACACTCTGACTCTTTATGCGTTCTCGACGGAAAACTGGAAACGAGCTGCCCATGAGGTGGAAGGAATAATGAAGCTGTTCCGCGGGTATTTGCAGAACAATTTTGCTGCATTGAATGCAAATAATGTAAGGGTTTGCTTTATTGGCGATCCGACACCGTTAGCGGCAGATTTGCGCGAACAAATGGATGCTTTGACTAACCTGACCAAGAATAACACGCTTCTTACCCTGAATGTTGCCATAAATTACGGGGGTCAGGACGAACTTGTTCGCGCGATGCGGAAGATTGCCCTTAAGGCAGTTTCTGGTTCCCTGTTAGTGGATGACATAGACGCCGATACGATCTCGGCGCACCTAGATACTGCTGGACAGCCTAATCCCGACTTGATTATTCGCACGGCAGGCGAAATGCGTCTTTCGAATTTCATGACGTGGCAGGGTGCATATTCCGAGCTGGCGTTCGTTGAAGAATCATGGCCAGAGTTTACAGTTGAGGTTTACACTGAAGTTTTGGCAGATTATCGAAGTCGTACTCGACAATTCGGCGCAGTGATACTAAAGCCTGCCAAGGTTAGCAACAAAGCGTAACGTGTCACGCTTGGAATTGTAACTTCTTCAAAAGGCATATAACTCTACTGGCAACGCGACTCTAGAGATTAGGCCGATGACCCAGAAAACCCATTTCGGATTCAAGACCGTGGACGAGGATGCCAAAGCTGGCATGGTTCACGGTGTTTTCACCAATGTTGCTTCTAAATACGACGTAATGAACGACGCGATGAGCATGGGCGTGCATCGTATCTGGAAAAACGCGATGATGGATTGGCTGGCCCCGCGCAAAGGCATAAAACTGCTTGATGTGGCGGGTGGTACAGGGGATATCTCGTTTCGGTTCCTGAAACGCGCCGGCGGTGGGCATGCAACGGTGTTCGATATGACACAGTCCATGCTGGACGCGGGCCGGCTGCGGGCCGAAGCCGAAAG
>JAPYON010000208.1 GCA_029938175.1 Paracoccaceae bacterium
GCAGATGACGTACACCTTGATCATCATCCGGCATTTGATGGTGCCCATGAGATCAGCGACGATGTTGTCCGGGCAAACCGCCCTGGCTCCCATGACGGTTTGACTAGGAAATTTAACCTGTGGGAACATCAAGCAATAGCCACACACGCCCTATCAAAACGACAACTAATAAGATAGAGGATCAAAAAATGACCATAAAAAAACTATGCTATTTCATTCTTTTGTGTACTTTTTCGATATCCAATGCAAATGCGGACGTCTTTGGGGTTGCAGGCTGGATCAACGACACATCACACGATATAAACAATAGGCTTATAAAACCAATAACTCACGAAATTAGTCGTATGACAAACCCAATAAACCTTTTATGCGCAGGCATAAACAAGTCTGATTGTAAAAAAGCACTCGGGGTAATTGGCGACAACATAGATAAAGCAGCACGCACGGAGGGAGGGCAAATTATCGCTGCATTGTTACAAGACATGCCCGTATGTGTGTTAAAACACCTAACATCTAAAGCATCAGGTAACAAGCAAAGTGAATGCAACGTAAGAAAAATGAAATGGTTAAACCAAGACGATCGCGACAAGTTACCTGGAAACCAAGGAAAGCTATCAAAACAGGATGTTACCCTAATAAAGAAGAACTTATTGAAACATGTCAAGGCTACGTCTGAATGTGAAACAACATTAGTTAAAAGCTGGATCAGCGTTATAGAACGGGGCGTTGTCCACTGCAATTTTGAGACCCGCGGAAGGATATGGTTACCAAAACAGTTGTATCAAGCATGCGCACAGAGTGGCGTGGGTGCATTCGCATGGCCCGTGTGTTTAGGAGGGTATGTGCAATGGTTTGACCTAGTAAAGAAGGAAGGAATGTGCCGAAAACACGCTAAGTTCGATCTAATTATGGCAAAAAAATTGGCCACAGCAGCTTGCGGCGGAGTTGCTTGGTCAGGAACAGTAGATCTAATGTTATTCAAAAGGAACAGAGAATTGATGGCTAATCATCAAACCAAGATACCATGCGCTTTTAATTGTGAATGAACAACGAATAACAGGGGCCAAAATGTGAGGCTGGTTAAAGACCCAAGCGTCACCGCAGATTTATTAAATTATTGACTTAAACAGACCAACACTTGGTTCTTTGCCAGAATCAAGTGTTGGCCGTCTCTGCATTAACACCCAATACCGCTCTACCCCCTATCTCGTTGAGATCAAACAAAGAAACCTAGACATTCGTAACTATGCCCGAATTAATTTAATTCAATTC
>JAPYON010000081.1 GCA_029938175.1 Paracoccaceae bacterium
TCCATTGGGTGATTAACGCCGTCATTCACAGGTATTTCGCCCAGCGCATCCATATCGATACCCACGATACAGCCCACGTTAATACCAAACATTTCGGGATTAATGCGCGGAACATGATGCGTATAAATCCCGCAAACCGAGCAGAAATAATGCTGCGCTGCATGCGTATGGAAGCTGTAGGTGGACAGCTTGTCCGCACCTTTCACGACCTCAAGGTTTTCCTTGCTGGTATACGCCATCACCGCGCCCTTGCGGCGACAAATAGAGCAATTGCAACGCTTTAAATCTCTCAGACCGTCAGAAAACAAGACCTTCAGTTCGACCGCCCGGCAATGACATACCGCCGTACACTCCATTATGCTGTCCCCGAAAATTGCTCTTCTAGTTCCACCCGCCTATCGTCGGTGATCTTGGCAAACAACACGTCCGGCACGCTAAACGCATGGCCCGCAGGCAACGTGCTTAATGCTGCGTCTAGATCGTCCGGCCAGCCAGCATCCTCAACTCCCATCGCGTCCAGAATTTTCGCTGTCGCATCGGGAATAAACGGTGATGAAAGCACCGCATATAAGCGGATCAAATTCAATGCAAACCGCACCACTGCCGCCGCAGCATCTGGGTCAGTCTTGTAAACCGACCAAGGCGCTGCTGACTGCAAATATTCATTACCCGCCACCCAAATCGCGCGCAGCTCCGCTGTAGCCTTGCGAATTTCGATGGCTTCCATGTACTTTTCATAAGCCTTCAAACGTTTGGCGATCTCGGCAGTAACAGCAGCCTCGGCCTCGCCATAAGCACCGCTCTCAGGCACCACTTCACCAAACTTCGAACGACAGAATTTCGTCACGCGCGACACAAAGTTCCCAAGCACGTCGGCGAGGTCCTTGTTCACGCCGCCCTGAAAACTCTCCCACGTGAAATCCGAATCCGAACTTTCCGGCGCATTGCTCAACAACCACCAGCGCCAGTAATCACTCGGCATCACATCCAGCGCCTGATTCATGAAAATCCCGCGCCCTTGCGAGGTCGAGAATTTCCCGCCCTCGTATGTCAGCCAATTATAAGACTTGATGAAATCCACCAGCTTCCAAGGCTCGCCCGAACCCATAATCGTTGCTGGAAAAGACAACGTGTGGAACGGCACATTGTCCTTGCCCATGAACTGTACGTAGTGCACGTCCTCGGCCCCTTTGTCAGTACGCCACCAACTTTCCCAAGCCATGTCGTCCAACCCGTTTGCATCCGCCCACTCGGCCGTCGCGGCGATATATTCAATTGGTGCGTCAAACCAGACATAGAAGACTTTGCCTTCCATTCCCGGCCAGTCTTCAGTGCCGCGCTTAACCGAAACACCCCAGTCCAAGTCTCGCGTAATCCCGCGATCCCGCAGCCCATCGCCATCGTGCAACCATTTCTTGGCGATCGAGGTCGTCAGGATTGGCCAACCCTCCTGCTTGTCGATCCACTTGTCCAGATCGTCACGCATCGCGGATTGGCGAAGGTACAAATGCTTGGTTTCGCGAACCTCCAAATCGGTAGACCCCGAAATCGCCGACCGCGCGTTAATCAAATCCGTCGGATTCAACTGCTTGGTACAATTCTCGCATTGATCGCCGCGCGCGTTCTCAAACCCGCAATTCGGGCAAGTTCCCTCGATATACCTATCAGGCAAATAACGCCTGTCCGCATTTGAATATACCTGCTTTTCCGAAACTTCCTCGATCAAGCCGTTATCCGCAAGCTTCCCAGCAAAATGCTGTGTCAGGTTACGGTTTCGCTGCGAACTAGAGCGCCCGAAATAATCGAAAGACAGCCGGAAGCCATCTGCAATATCCTTCTGAACCTGCCACATATCCGCGCAAAATTTCGCCACCGGAACGCCAGCCTTGGCCGCCGCCAATTCTGCAGGTGTGCCGTGCTCGTCCGTTGCACAGATAAACATCACCTCATGCCCACGCCCCCGCATAAACCGCGCATAAGCGTCGGAAGGTAACTGGCTGCCAACGAGGTTGCCAAGGTGCTTAATGCCGTTGATATATGGCAATGCAGAAGTAATAAGAATGCGAGACATATGTGTTTCCTTAATCATACCCGCACAGCCTTACATTACTCGCCAAACGAGAGCCAGTTACAAAACGGTCGGCGACTAACTACTTAGAAAATCCGTCGCCCATTTTGCAAATAGCGTCCCGCCAGTCCCGAGATCGAATTCATTCCGCGCAGCAGCCGCACATTCAACGCTGATATGATCCGAAATCTGGTCAACATACCGATGCATATAAGCCGACGAAAACTCCGGATGGAATTGCACTGTCATCAAATGCGTACCCTTCGCCATCATCACAACCGGACAATCCGGATGCGAGGCCAGCACCTCCAGCGTATCCGGCACTTCGACAACTTGCTGAAAATTTCCGCTATACAGACGCAACGATTCCGCCGCTGGCTGCATCCAGTCTTGTTGTACGGTCACGTCGAACTCAGGCGCGCCTAGCACGATATTCCGATGCTCGACTCTACCGCCCAGCGCCATCGCGACAGCCTGATGCCCAAAGCAAACAGCAAACAGCTTGGTCTCCGCCCGATCCATATCCCGAATATGCGAAAATAGTGTTTCGATCCACGCCGCGCCGTCAGTAACAAATGCTGATGATCCAGTGACAACAACAGCATCGAAATCCGTCGGATTATCCGGAAACAACGCGTCCACCACATCGAAATGCTCAAACGTTGCATCCGGCATTTGCGGGCCCAACATATCCTCGAACATCTGACCATAATGATCACCGCGCGAGGCCGCATTCCTGTCAGTCGGGTTAGTATGATAAATCGCAATACGCATATTCTGGTGATGCCCTATAGTGAGGTCAAAACCCGATTACCTCAAGCCGCCCCAAAGAACCAGCCACAATCCCGTAGGGTGCGCGGTTCCCCTGCAATCGACCCGCCCACTCTCCTGCTATCCTCGAGATCAACCCGACAAGATGACGATAGATTGTCGGGTCACGTTTGCATGGACACCGTTGCGAAAATTGACGAAAGGCCGATTTTTCTACAATCTAACCTTTGTTTCGCATTTTGATATTATAAGGCGCTAAACCGGAGGAAATATTTTGACTGACAAAGACCCGTTCCACCGTCACCCGGAACTGCGTGGAATAATCAAGCCTGCGTCAGAGTAATCCTTCCGTGATTTTGACCTTAGAGCCCTCGACGCACGTGCAGCGGAACGTGGATCTCCTGCAGATTGGCGCACTCCAGACGAAGACGCGAAGCAGGGTAGCGGGAATGGCTAAAGGGTCGCTGGGACCAAGACCTTTGGATTTTCGGCTATGGCTCGATCATGTGGGATCCGTCGGTCGAGTTTGACGAAGTCCGTCAAGCGCGTTGCCGAGGATATCAGCGATATCTTTTGCCTCTGGATCGAAGGGAACCGCGGCTCGGAGGAAAAGCCAGGATTGATGCTGGCAATCGATGATGGCGGCAATTGCGAAGGTCTCGCCTTTCGCATTCAGGCCGAGAAACTCGATCACGAAACCTTTGTTCTATTCCGCCGCGAAATTCTCTTCTCCTCCTATCACCCGACATGGCTCAGTCTGGACGCTGCGGACGGGCCGATAGAGGCGCTCGGCTTCGTAGCTAACCAAGATCACGAAATGATCATACCTAGCATCCCGCTGCACGATCAAGCCAAGATGGGCTCGCGGGCAGGGGGTTCCTTGGCACCAGCTTTGAATATTTACCAAACACTCATGAGCATCTGGAAATCCTTGGTATTAAAGATACCTACATCTCAGACCTTTACGCTGTGGTGGGCGCCCTAATCGATACTTCTACGTAAAGGTTAACAACCCTCACGTCAAAATTGTGCATACGCGTTGTATACGGGTTGTGCACACACAAATCCCGCGATTTATCGCAAAGGTTAACGCCTTCAGGCTACTTCCCCAGGCACCATCTCATGACCGCTTTCTGGGCATGCAAACGGTTCTCGGCCTCGTCAAAAATGACCGATTGCGGGCCATCCAAAACCGCGCCCGTAGCTTCCTGATCTCGGTAGGCTGGCAAGCAGTGCATGAACAACGCATCGTCCTTGGCGCCGGCCATAAGATGCTCATTCACCTGATAAGGTTTCAACAGATTATGCTTGGCCGAAGCCTTGTCATCATGCATCGAAACCCAGGTATCCGCGACGATCAAATCCGCCTCCTCAACCGCCTTATCGGCGTCCCGTTCAATGGTAATTGTCGAGCCTTTAGAACGAGCGAAATCGACAAATTCCTGTTCAGGGTCAAGGCTTTCCGGCCCGGTAAATGTCAAATCAAACCCGAATTGCCCTGCAGCGTGCAAGAAGCTTGCGCAGACGTTATTACCGTCCCCTGTCCAGACAACCTTCTTGCCTTTTATCGGCCCGTGGTGCTCTTCAAACGTCAAAACATCCGCCATGATCTGGCAAGGGTGCGTGCGATCCGTAAGGCCGTTGATAACCGGAACAGAAGCGTGTTCGGCCAGCTCCAACAGCGTTGATTCATCGAACGTGCGGATCATAATCATATCAACATATCGGCTAAGAACCCGTGCAGTATCGGCAATGCTCTCGCCATGTCCAAGCTGCATATCAGCGCCGGAAAGGACCAACGTCTGCCCCCCGAGCTGACGCACTCCAACATCAAACGAAACCCTTGTTCTTGTTGAAGGTTTTTCGAATATCAGCGCCACCAAATGGTTCGCCAAAGGCTGATCCGCATCCGGCGTACCCTTGGGCAACCCCATGCGCGCATCCTTCATTTCATGCGCTTGGTCAATCATCCCGCGCAGGTCACCTGGGTCCGTTTTATGGATGTCCAGAAAATGGTTCATAGGTTCCCCTCCACGATAACAGCCGCCTGATCGAGACGTTTCAACGCCTCGTCGATTTCCTCAATGGTGATGTTCAGCGGTGGCAACAGACGGATCACATTGTCAGCGGCCGGAACGGTCAAAATATGCGCCGCGTAGCCTGCATTGATCACATCAATATTGGGCGCTCTGCACTTCAAGCCAATCATCAACCCCTCGCCACGCACACTGTCAAAAACGTCAGGGTGCAAAGCAACCAACCCCTCCAACCCTTGGCGCAAATGACCAGCGGTACGGTTAACGTTCTCAAGAAACTTCGGCGTCGCAATTTGATCCATCACCGCGCAACCAACTGCGCAAGCCATTGGATTGCCACCATAAGTCGTTCCGTGCGAGCCGGGAACCATGCCAACCGCTGCACGCTCGGTTGCCAGACATGCACCCAGCGGGAAGCCCCCGCCGATACCCTTTGCGACGGCCATAATATCGGGCGTGATTTCCGCCCATTCGTGCGCAAACAGCTTACCTGTGCGGCCGACGCCAGACTGGATCTCATCCATGACCAACAGCAAACCATGCTCATCACAAAGCGCACGGATGTCGCGCAGATCAGCTTCGGAAAACGCACGGATACCGCCCTCGCCCTGCACAGGCTCCAACATAATCGCCGCCGTTTCAGGACCTATGGCCGCCTGAAGCGCATCCATATCGCCGAATGGAACATGGTCAAAACCCGGCGTAAGCGGCCCAAAGCCTTTGGTCAGCTTCTCGCCACCAGCAGCCGAAATCATCGCCATTGTCCGCCCATGGAACGAGTCCTCAAACGTGATTACACGGAACCGTTCCGGTTGGCCGATATGGTCGAAATACTTGCGGACCATCTTGACCGAAGCCTCGGTCGCCTCGGTCCCCGAGTTAGTGAAAAATACAGTGTCAGCAAACGTATGTTCAACCAAACGCTCGGCCAAAGCCTCCTGATTTGGGATGTTGTACAGATTGGACGTGTGCCACAGTCGTCGTGCCTGATCCTCAAGCGCTGCAACGAGAGTGGGGTTCGCATGGCCAAGAGAATTCACGGCAATGCCGGCCCCCATGTCCAGATAACGGGTTCCATCTTCGGTTTCCAGCCAAGGGCCCTGACCTTTCACGAATGAAAGCGGTGCCCGCGCATAAGTAGGTAGTACGGGGCTAATCACGTCTGTTTCCTTTATCAAAAAATGCCTGCGCGTTCGTGCAGACAGGCATTTGCAACTCTTGCCGGAAAGCTGACTTTAAGTCAATCAGAGCTGGCGTTGACGTTATGGTTTCCGGCAACTTTGGCCCCGAACTGTTCGCGACAGCTTCATCAGGTGCGTCATTATTCATAGTATGGCTTAATTTCTGAACGTGTCGGCCTTGACGCCAGCTCAGGTGAAAGTCTGCGCGTATCGGATGATATGCGTTGACCTGCGGGTCGAAGCATCAAGTGGCGGCGACATTGACGTCAAAGGTAGCCCCACACGTGTTAAATTTGATGAAAGCAGCGGTGGCGACGTCGATTTTAAATATTGATCGGC
Organism: Paracoccaceae bacterium; assembly: GCA_029938175.1. GTDB lineage: Bacteria > Pseudomonadota > Alphaproteobacteria > Rhodobacterales > Rhodobacteraceae > NORP23. The sequence continues at coordinate 6,396 of JAPYON010000081.1, forward strand.
CAGATAGCCGTTAGGCCGAAAAAGATACGGCGTAATTTTGCGCCTCGGCAGTATTCTTGCACTCTTGAACTTCCGGCCCAAGAGGTTACAATAGGGCGCAAGCCTCCTTTACTTAGTTAAAGATTTAAGGGGTGCATGTTTTGCGCCCGTTTTGGGCGTTGTGAAATTGGTACGGAGGGGCAAGATGTCCTGGACAGATGATCGCGTTGCAACCCTAACTAAAATGTGGGGCGAAGGAAATTCGGCAAGTCAGATTGCCAAGGAAATCGGCGGGGTCACGCGCAATGCCGTGATCGGCAAGGTGCATCGCCTTGGCCTGTCCAACCGGGCGACTACAACCACAGCCAAATCCAAAGCTGCGCCTAAG
>JAPYON010000014.1 GCA_029938175.1 Paracoccaceae bacterium
GTTAAGACAATGGGTTAGAATGTATTTGAACTAGTTATCTGGGTCAGCCCCAAAACTAATTTGATCGCAGACAGCCTAAATCCGTTTGGAAAGGCATGGGAGTCTTTCATCTTCCCAAAATTTTACCAAACTACACCCGAAAAATGGACATACGCACTGTGCAGGTGTTGTGTACGGGTTGCGTACCGGCGATTTTCGCGATTTCTGCCAAAAATTAACGCGCCAGTGCACTTACTTCTTCGTGGCGCGGACATGCCATCATATGATCGTTAACCATTCCCACAGCCTGCATGAACGCATAAACGATTGTTGGTCCGCAAAACTTGAAGCCCTCCTTTTTTAGATCCTTCGAGAGCCGGGTAGAAAGTTCCGTCTGCGCAGGAACATCACGCATCGAAGTAAACCGATTCTTCAACGGCTCCCCTCCGACATACCCCCAAAGATAATTCGAAAACCCCTCGCGTTCTTCAATTCGCAACCACGCCTGAGCATTGCCAATCGTCGCAACGATCTTGCCCCGATGTCGGATGATTCCGGCATTTCCAAGCAAACGTTCAACATCATTTTCGGTATACTTTGCGATGATCTCCGGATCGAATTCGTCAAACGCCTCACGGAAATTATCCCGCTTTTTCAATATGGTAATCCAGCTCAACCCGGCCTGAAATCCGTCTAGCATCAACTTTTCGAACAAAGCACGGCCGTCATATTCAGGCACACCCCATTCCGTGTCGTGATAGGCCAGATAAATCGGCTCAGTGCCGCTCCAAGTGCATCCTTCGCCCATATTGCATCCAATTTATATTAACTTTTCCGAACATTATAAGAACATAGCACGAATATTTACGAACCTTTAACTTTTTAGGTTTAATTTGATCGTGAAAACAGATTATTTCGGAGATCACGATGTGCGGCCGCAGCAAATATATTACCCGAAGCGCAGACATTCCTGCAGTCCAGTCCAGCACGCTTTGCAAACACGAGACCTCTCGCGTTACCGCAGCGTTAAAAGACGGTCTTGTCTAGGTTTACTATCAGCCGGTTGTGCGCCCGCAGCAACATTTTGTCGCCTTTCACGAAGGTTTAGCCCGTATCGTAACGCCAGATGGCAGCATTGTGGCTGCCGGGCAGCTCATGCCTTTCATAGAAAACACACCTCTTGGAACACGGCTAGACCGGCGTATATTGCAGATGGAAATTCAACAATTAACCATCGGCCCAAACATCCGTCTATCCATCAATATGAGCGTCTATTCGATGAACGATCCAGCTTGGTTATCGGTCCTTGAGGGCACCGATACGGATATTTGCGAGCGCCTGATCATTGAAATAACCGAGGGTGCCGCCATGTCGGATATCGATTTAACGACCGCATTCATGAACAGAATTCGCCGTAAATATTGCAGCGTCGCACCCGACGACTTCAGAGCAGGTGCAACTTCGTTTAGGTATTTCAAAGGTTCCCGGTTTGACTTGGTGAAAATCTACGGCCTATTCATCCGCAATCTCTGCTACGACCAAGACAATCAGATGTAGTACTGGCATTGATAGATATCAGCAAGCATTTTAAAATTATCACAGTTGCCGAATTCATCGAAACGGATGGTGAAGCAGAGGCCGCGGAAAATCTAGGGATCGATTGCTTGCAAGAATATTTGGTTGGCAAGCCTGCTTCTTTGCCAGGTCTCCAGATCGAATGGTCGAGATGAACAGAAGAATCGCAGGATGAATTCAGGATTTATCTACCAGCTTGCTAAGCTGTTCCTGCATCTGCGCAAGCTGCGCTTTCAAATCTCCCAACTCGACATCTGACGTATCCTGTTTCACCGGTTCTGCTTTGGGCGCAGAATCCGCACCAGCATCACTTCCACTTGTCGGTGTGAACATGCGCATGGCATTGTCGAACCATTCCATGTTTTGTTTGGCCAACGTTTCAAATCCCACCACAGCGGGATTACCCGAGATCGCGCCCTGCATTTTCTCACGAATTGCGCCTTGGTTTTTTGTAAACGCTTCCATCGAAGCATCCAGATACCCGGGCACGAACCCTTGAAAAGAATCACCATAAAGACTGATAACCTGACGTAGAAACTTCGTGGGCAGCATATTGTGCCCTTTGCTCTCTTCCTCAAAAATTATCTGGGTCAAAACAGAACGCGTGATGTCTTCGCCGGACTTAGCGTCGGTCACCACGAAATCCGATCCATCGCGCACCATGCCTGCCAGATGGCTCAAAGTCACATAACTGGATTTTTCGGTATTGTATAAACGGCGGTTAGCATATTTTTTAATGATAATCGGCGCAGCATCGGTATCGTGTTTATCGGCCATTACGGACCCCTCTAGATAGAGGCCCTGCGGCCCCTTGTTCACGCTAATCTAATACAGTATTTCGCAACTGCAACGAAAATATTGCATGCGCGAAATGAACACGCCATGCTAGAGTGCCTGAATTCGCGAATATGAGGCTTGTAATGGCGCAAAAATCCGACTTACCCCACGACGATACGCCGCCCAGCAAGTCCCCAGAAGATCTGTATTTGGATTTATGGGAAGAGAACATCCGTCTATTTTCTGCCAAAGGACTGCCGAAAGCGACCGGACGCGACGATGCCTAAAATCCAAGAACACCGTCAGGGACAGCCATCTCCGTTAATCTTCCACCTTGGCGCTGCAGCGTTTGGATACCAGGCCGCGGTCACCTCGGCATCTAAGAAAAATCCAGCATTTTTTGAATTGCACCCGGAACTTTTGGATCAGGCTGCCGGAATCGGAGACCTGAATCCACTGCTGTTGCATCGAGCCGCGTTGAACCGGATTCAGGCTACTTTGTCCGGGCTGCACAAATGGCAGACACACCCTTATCGCCGGGATATGGCCGACCCGCCTGAACTTTGGTCATCGGGTTCTTCGCGACTGCTGGATTTCGGCATCTGTCCCGAGGCTGTGAACCCCAACGGGCGACCAATATTGATCGTTCCTTCACTGATTAATCGTGCGTATATCTTGGACCTGAAACAAAACTGTTCTCTGCTACGATTTCTCGCAACAAATGGGTTAAGGCCGCTGTTACTCGACTGGGGCGTGCCAACAGATGTGGAGAGGTCGTTCGACCTAAATTCCTATGTTACACAGCGCTTACAGCCTGCCTTTCACATTGCGAGAGCATTGTCGGAGCAACAGATTGGCGTGCTGGGGTATTGCATGGGCGGTACGCTCGCAGCAGGGTTTTTATCGCTAAAAAATGGCGAAGTCGGCGCGTTTGCCACGTTGGGTTCCCCATGGGATTTCTCAGCGAGCAGTGGCGTCACCGCCGTTATGCGGGCATTGGCCACGAAGTCTAAGGCCGCTGATTTAATCGACGAGTTAGGGCAGGTTTTCGGAATGGTCCCCGCCGATTATTTCCAGCAACTGTTTGCATTAATCGATCCGCTACAAGTTGCGGTCAAGTTTCGAAAGTTGGACGAAATGGCAACGGATGCCTCCTCGATTGAACATTTCATTGCAATCGAGGACTGGCTGGCGGACGGAGTCCCAATGGCGACCCAAAGCGCCAAAAACCTGTTGATCGATTGGAATTTGAACAATGCAACCGCACGCGGTGTTTGGCGATTAATGAATCAACAGATCAATTTATCAGGTCTACGCATGCCTTCACTTCATGTTTGTGGTCTGCGCGACAGCATTTCCCAAATTAATGCTTCGATAGCGATGGCCAACGAAATTCCCAACTCTATGACCTTAACGCCCGACACGGGACATGTGGGAATGATTGTCGGTTCTAAAGCACGGGAAACTGTTTGGGAGCCGGTGGCAAAACACTTTATTCGCAACTTGTAGAAAATTTAGTTAACGGAATATTACAATTTTTTAACTATTTTCGTAATTTAATTGCGCTGCACTGCACAATAAGCCATAGTGCGAATCAGATAAATCGATACAACAAAGGAAATCATTTTATGACCAACATCGTTATTGCATCGGCCGCAAGAACCGCGGTCGGCAGCTTTCTGGGATCTTTCGCTAACACACCTGCGCATGATCTTGGCGCCGCAGCCATCACGGCAGTTCTAGAACGCGCAGGTGTAAGTCCGAGCGATGTTTCCGAGACCATTCTTGGGCAAGTTTTGACCGCCGGCCAGGGGCAAAACCCTGCACGACAGGCGCATATCAATGCGGGATTACCAATCGAAAGCCCGGCTTGGAGCATTAATCAGGTTTGTGGGTCGGGATTGCGAGCGGTCGCATTGGGTGCCCAACATATAATGTTGGGGGATGCCGAAATAGTAGTTGCCGGTGGGCAGGAAAGCATGTCGCTATCTCCACATGTTGCCAACCTGCGTTCTGGCCAAAAGATGGGCGACATGAAGTTCATCGACTCTATGGTCAAGGATGGCTTGTGGGACGCCTTCAACGGGTATCACATGGGCACGACAGCTGAAAATGTCGCCGCAAAATGGGAGATCGACCGCGAAACGCAAGACGCGTTCGCCGTCGCTTCGCAAAACAAAGCAGAGGCGGCTCAGAAGGCTGGAAAATTCGTCGATGAAATCGTCCCTTTCACCGTAAAAACTCGCCGAGGTGAAAGCATTGTAGACAGCGACGAATACATCCGGCACGGCGCAACGATGGAAGCGATGCAAAAGTTGCGCCCAGCATTCGCAAAAGATGGCTCCGTTACAGCAGCGAATGCCTCGGGGTTGAACGATGGCGCTGCGATGACTTTGCTAATGTCCGCAGAAAAAGCCGCAAACCGTGGGATAAAACCGATGGCACGGATTGCATCCTATGCGACTGTCGGGCTCGACCCCTCTATAATGGGCGTCGGCCCAATTTATGCCAGCCGCAAAGCGTTGGAAAAAGCTGGCTGGAAAGCAGGCGATCTTGATTTGGTCGAGGCGAACGAAGCATTCGCGGCGCAAGCTTGTGCGGTAAACAAAGACATGGGCTGGGATCCAGCGATAGTTAACGTCAACGGTGGTGCGATTGCGATTGGCCATCCCATCGGCGCTTCGGGCGCACGAATTTTGAACACTTTGTTGTTCGAAATGCAGCGCCGCGACGCAAAAAAGGGCTTAGCTACGCTGTGTATCGGCGGCGGCATGGGCGTAGCAATGTGCATCGAGCGCGAATAACCAACTTAAGGAAAGATAAATGGGACGGATTGCATTAGTTACCGGAGGCACTCGTGGCATTGGCGCCGCGATCTCCATTGCTCTAAATGAGGCTGGATATACAGTTGCCACAACCTATGCCAGAAACGACGAAGTCGCGACGAAATTCACCGCAAAAACTGGGATTCCAACATATAAATGGTCGGTCGCGGATTATGAAGAATGCGCTGAGGGTGTTGCCAAAGTCGAGGCCGATCTGGGTCCGATCGACGTGCTGGTCAATAATGCTGGCATCACGCGCGATGGTATGTTCCACAAAGTGACGCCCCAACAGTGGAAAGAGGTTATCGACACTAACCTCAACGGTATTTTCAACATGACCCATCCAATATGGAGCGGCATGCGTGATCGTAGGTTTGGACGCATCATTAACATCAGTTCGATAAACGGCCAAAAAGGCCAGATGGGACAAGTTAATTACTCGGCTGCGAAAGCTGGTGATCTTGGCTTCACTAAGGCGTTGGCACAGGAGGGGGCACTCAAAGGTATTACGGTTAATGCAATTTGCCCTGGATATATTGGCACCGAAATGGTGCTGGCGATCCCTGAAAAAGTTCTTAACGAAAAGATCATTCCGCAAATCCCTGTTGGTCGCCTTGGAAAACCGGAAGAAATCGCACGATGCGTGCTGTTTCTTGCCTCGGACGATGCCGAGTTTATCACAGGATCGACGCTGACTGCGAATGGCGGACAGTTCGTAGTCTAGGCCAAACCGTGATTTAAACATTCAGAATGCGCGGCAACGAAGGCCGTCGCGCATTTATTTTGCAATGTGGATTTAAAATGCCCGACAAACATGATTTAGAGTGTTCATATATGGTAATTATAGGGCGCTTCTATGAAAATCGGCATTCTAGAAACTGGCGAAATCAGCGACGACTTAGTGGGCAAACATGGCGATTATCCATCCATGTACATGAGTCTTCTGCATGCGATTGACCCCAGCGTAAATTTTTTCGGCGTCAAGGTTTTGGAAGGAAAGCTACCGGAATCGCCCGATGAAGCAGACGGCTGGATTATCACAGGATCGAAGTACGGTGTCTATGAAGATTTGCCGTGGATTAAACCGTTGAAAAATTTTATACGAACGTCGGTAAAACACAAAATTCCGGTGGCTGGCATTTGCTTTGGCCACCAAATATTGGCCGCAGCTCTGGGGGGAACTGTCGAAAAGTCCCATAAAGGCTGGGGGCTGGGGGTGCATGATTATGACATAGAGGCCAGACCTTCGTGGATGAAGGGTTCGGGCAAACGATTTTCAGGCCACGCGGTGCATCAGGATCAAGTAATCAAATTGCCGGAAAGTGCGACAGTTATCGCGACGTCGGGATTTTGCCCTTTTGCTGCATTGGTCTACGGTGATCCCGAGAATCCCGATGCGCTGAGCGTCCAATCGCATCCAGAGTTCTCGGCCGGTTTCCTTGACGATTTGATCGAAATTCGTGTTCCCGAAGTTTTCTCGGAAGGTGATGCCAGAAAGGCTCGTGCGACGCTGGGGCTGCCTGTCGATAACAACGATTGGGCGCTTTGGATACACAGCTTCCTCGAACTTGCGGCGCGCGCACGAAATAATGATCCGTAACCGTGCCACCTTAATTGGCTTCGGCGCCGTTATTTTGTGGGCATTCCTTGCAACACTAACAGTCGGCGCAAGTGAAGTCCCCGCTTTCCAGCTTAGTGCTATGTGCTTTGCAATAGGCGGGACGATCGGCCTGTTATGGATCGCGTTTGGCGGCAAGGGATTCGCAACTTTACGCGGGATAAAGTTGTCCGTATGGGTTTTGGGCATCGTTGGAATCTTCGGGTATCACTTCTTTTATTTCACCGCCCTGAAATTGGCTCCGCCAGCCGAAGCCGGATTAATCGCCTATCTTTGGCCCTTACTGATTGTGTTGCTCTCCGGCTTTTTGCCCGGAGAACGTTTGAGGGCGTTACATATAATTGGCGCTCTCGTAGCATTTTCCGGCGCTGCCTTGATAGTTGGCGGATCGCCAGCTTCGTTTTCTGGTGACAACCTGTGAAGATATGCGGCGGCACTAGTCTGCGCCCTTACCTGGTCTGGGCATTCCGTTCTATCCCGCTTGTCTGGGGAAACACCGACAGAAAGCGTTGCAATATTTTGTCTGGCTGCCGCTGGGTTATCGCTGCTGGCCCATTTGGGACTGGAGCAAACCGCTTGGCCCTCAGGCATAATCGGATGGGGGTCCGTCATAGGGCTTGAGCTGGGCCCTGTAGGCTTGGCATTTTATATTTGGGACGTTGGCGTAAAAAGGGGGGACATTCAAATTCTAGGTGTCGCTTCCTACGCTGCCCCGATGCTATCAACGGTGATCTTGATAATCGCAGGATATGCAACCGCCAGCTGGATACTGCTTCTGGCGGCAATGTTGATCACGTCAGGCGCGGCAATCGCCGCTATGGCAAACCGCTAAACTCGCGCGGCTACCCGCTCGATTTCTTCCTTAAGTCGCAACTTTTCCTTCTTTAGATCAGAGACGGCTAAATCGTCGGATCCAGGTCTCCGTTGCTCAACTTCAATCTTGCCAGAAAGGGACTCATGTTTCTTACGCAGCTCGGACAGATGGGAAGTCAGGCTCATATTTCTCTCCTTTTTTGATTTGAGGTAATGATTGCATCTCACCATAAAAGATATGTGTTGTCACCAAATCTTCAAGGAAAAGTTTGGTAAAAATTTCCTTAAAACAGTGAAAACGGCGTTGCGAAAGCCCGCTGTTTCCTGGCAGATACCATCAAAACGATGCCACCACCTATGATTTCTTCCAAACTAATAAGGGTTGTCTGTGTGGGAATCTCGTTGAACCAGACGATCCCTACAGGGATCGCAAAAACTATGTTGAAATAGGAAAACGGCGCCAATATCGACGCATCTGTTCAGGTATACGCTACTATTGTCAAGAAATGACAAATTGCAGATACCACGCCTAACGCGAATATATATGCCAGATTTATCACCGATAAAGACGGAAAACCGACCCAAAAGGCCATCGGGCATGCATCAACCCACCTAGAAAGCATTGCAACACCAGCGTCGAGAAGAAGCCCGCCCAGCAACGCCGTGAGGCTGCCTTCGGGCCGCAATATGCCATAAGCACCAGCGAAACTGAGCAATGCGCCAATTAAGCGAAACCTGTCCATTTTTCTTTGTAAAGCAGAACCAAAATCAACGATGCCACCATAGGCACAATCAGGAAATCGCCTACCGTCCGTGCTAACGGAACAGTGGACAGCGCGTAAATCAACAACGTCATAGCCCCTACCATCAAACCGGTTCGAAATACTTGGCCAAGCCGATCGTGGCGCGGAATTTCGATTGGCCTGTTGAAGATCGCAGAAAACAGTAATGCAGCCAAACCAGCAGAGAAGTATCACGCAAAACAAATGAAAAATGTGCTTTGGTCTTCAACCAAATATTTGGATAATCCATCAGTCAAAGGCGTTAATTCCATCGCCGCTATAAGTAATCCAACACCAACCTTCATCGCGCCTCGCCGGAAAGTTCAGGCAAAGCAATGAAGTGTTAATATTTGGTTAAATTACAGTTCCAGTGCCCCGCCATTGCGCAGTATTTTACGGACATCCTCACGAAAAGAGTCTTCATCCTTCGAATGCGCTGCACCTTCGTGCAGTACCAGCGGCGCAAGCAGTCCTAACGCCCCCCCAGCCCCCTTACGCGCACAAACAATAACGCGGCCTGCTGCGCGACCTTCGCGCGATGTAAGCGGTAGAATACGAATATCTCCGGCTTTTCCCGTCAGCGACGCCAAAATATCCGCCAATCGTTCAGCCCGATGAATTATTGTAAAATATCCCTTCGGCTTAAGGCGGCGCAGACCAATTTCAATCCAATCCTCCAACTGTGCCTCGCCAATCCTGTGCGCCATGTCTCGGCCACCATCGGCCAAAGCCGAACTGGCAGCTGCATTGTAGAAGGGTGGGTTGGTAAATACGTGGTCGAAAGATGCGGTTCTAATTGGGGACGGCATATCCAGCAAGTCCCCGTCATGCACATTAAATCCTAGTTCATTATCGACTGCGTTCAAACGGGCTAAATCGGCATAGTCGGCTTGAATTTCTAATCCATGCGCATCCAAACCGACGACCCTTTGACATAAGCACGCAAGTGCAGTTCCTGCACCACACCCCAGCTCCAGAACGGTTTGGCCTGATTTCGCGGGCACTACGGCGGCCAGAAACACGGGATCGGTAGCTGCACGGTATCCGACTCTAGGTTGCCAGATTTTTATCAGCCCACCTAAAAAATCGTCCTGCGTCAACTGGTCCTTGGCAAAGCTCATTTAATTTCCAAAAGCGTAATGTCGTTGTCAGTAAGGATCGCGCGGGCGCGAAAGTTGTGTATGTCTGCCACCATAAGGCGGCGCGGAAATAATCCGATGCCGCCTTCAAGCATACTCATGTTTACGTCCAGCACAAAGGCCTCTATATCTTCCCCCCGAAGCAAAGAAGTGGCGAATGCGATGATCGTCGGGTCGGATGTTCTCAAAATCTCTTTCATGCCCTCAAACTAAGGGCAGAAAGCTGGCGCGTCGAGGCCGTAAACATAAGGAAGATCACGATGTCTGGAACCACCGGACCATTTGAACGGTTGCAAGACGTACTGGCAGACGACATGGACGCTGTGAACACCCTTATCCAGGCGCGCATGGCCAGCGAACATGCCCCACGGATACCCGAAGTGACCGCGCATCTGGTCGAGGCCGGAGGCAAACGTCTACGACCGTTGCTGACCTTAGCGGCCGCGCAGATGTGTAAATATTCAGGTGAAGATCACGTGAAGCTGGCCGCCACGGTGGAATTTATCCACACAGCGACGCTGTTGCATGACGATGTGGTTGACGAAAGCGGACAGCGGCGTGGCCGACAGACCGCAAACCTTTTGTGGGACAACAAATCCTCGATTCTGGTCGGGGACTACCTGTTTGCGCGGTCTTTCCAATTAATGGTCGAAATCGGTCGATTGAAAGTCTTGGATATTCTGGCCAACGCCTCAGCCATGATTGCCGAGGGTGAGATTCTGCAACTTACAGCCGCACAAAATATCGCCACTACCGAAGAAGTATACCTTCAGGTCGTTCGCGGGAAAACCGCAGTCTTGTTCGCAGCCGCCTGCGAGGTTGGTGGCGAAGTGGCAGATGCGCCGCAAGAACAAATTGACGCGTTGCATGCCTATGGTGATGCGCTGGGAATTAGCTTCCAAATCGTTGATGACCTGCTGGATTACGGTGGCGCAAGCGCGTCTTTGGGCAAGAACACAGGTGATGATTTCCGCGAACGCAAACTGACGATGCCGATCATTCTTGCCATCGCCAAAGCCGAAACCATGGAGCGGGCTTTTTGGGTGCGGACCATCGAAAAGGGCAAACAGGAAGATGGCGATCTGGATCACGCGATGAAACTAATGGCGAAATACGGAACACTTGAAAAAACGCGGTTGAAGGCGTTGAACTGGGCAAATACGGCCAAGACCGCGCTGGATCCAATGCCGGACAGCGAACTCAAATCTCTGCTGAAAGGCATGGCAGATTTCGTTGTGTCTAGGGTCGTTTAGACATCGGCAGCAACTACCCACCAGTCTGGTTGATTGTGTTGTATTTGCGAGGCGGCTGCAGAGGCTTCACGTTTGGTAGCAAACAGTCCAAAACAAGTTCCGCCTGAGCCGCTCATCCGTGTGAGGGCGCAGTTTTTGGTTGCCGATATTTTAGCCATAACATCAGCGATTGCAGGTGAGATATTAACGGCCACTTCTTGCATGTCATTACGTTGGGCTCGCAGAAAGTCGAAAAGACCTTGCTGCGTTTTAAAGCTGGCTGGAATGTTAAGGATCGATCTATTGTCATGCACTTCCATCGCCTTGAATACAGCACCCGTCTCCACACCGTGCCCAGCATTAACAAGAACGACCCAAAATTCCGGCAATGGCGGTATTGAAACAAGTTCCTGACCGATCCCTGACATCCGCTTTGGCGTTTGATCCATGCAAACAGGGACATCGGCCCCCAGTTGAATCAACTGCGACATGGGCGGAAATTTTGTCCGCCGTAAGCGGGACAGCAGCCGAATACAGGCTGCTGCGTCCGCTGATCCTCCGCCAATACCGGACGCCAAAGGAAGATTTTTTTGCAGTCTAAGCGCGGCCCCATTGTTAGTCAGCAGCCTCGCCGCCTGCATAACCAAATTGTTAGCACCAGCATCCAGCCCCGCCCCAAACGGCCCGTCGATTTTCAGTGTCAAATCATCAGCAGACTTCACCTCAAGCACGTCGCCAACGTTTGGAAATACCACTATAGAATCGAGTAGGTGCATCCCGTCATCGCGTCGCCCTGTTATGTGTAAACACAGGTTAACCTTCGCGCGGGCCAACTCTTCAAGCATCAGTTTCCCGCTTCCTCTTCTAGCACTGCATCCAGTCCGATCTCCAGCTTTCGCTTAATGCGCTCTAGATCAACATCTTCGGGGCCGAACGAAATAGAGCGCCGCCATTGAAATTCGGCTTCCAGTTTTCGGCCAACCATCCAAAGAACATCTCCTAGATGGTCATTCACAATCGGGGCAACGGGCAGCAGTTCTACAGCGCGTTCCATTGGTCCCACTGCCTCTTGAAACTTACCTATCCGATAGAGAACCCATCCGAGCGAATCAGTGATGTAACCGTTCGAAGGCATCAATTCCGCCGCCGTTTCTATCATTTCCTGTGCTTCATTAAAATTGATACCCATCTCGATGTAGGAATACCCAATATAGTTCAGAACGAAAGGCTGATCAGGCGACAGCTCCAAAGCTTGACGGAAATCCGCTTCGGCGGCTGGCCAGTTCCTAAGACGTTCATATCCTATCCCGCGCGTGTAAAACAAAACCCAATGCCGTTCGTCCAGCGTTCCAACATTTTCTATGGCTTGCGAATAGGCGGCGACCGATGCGGTAAAGTTTTCGACTCCGCGGTAAATATCACCTAACGCATTCAGCACTAGAACATCGCCGGGAAACCGGTCTGCCAGATTAACCAGGATGGCGGTTGCGCTATCTGTTTCGCCCGCGGAACGCGCTGCTTCGGCACGCCCAATTTCGGCATCTTTAAACGACGGAGATGCTGGTGAAACCACACCATATGCATCCCCAGCCAGCTGATATTGGCCTTCTATTTCCAGCAATTCCGCCACCATTAACGCCGCGTCAGCAGAATCTGGTCGTAAATACTGTGCCAATCGAGCATAGAACAAAGCAGTTCGGTCCGACTCTTCACGGCTCAGCGCGTCGGCCATTGTCGTCAAGGCCTCGGACATTCCATAAATCGGGCCTGCTAGCGTTGAATACTGAGGAAATTTTCCTGCCGCTATTTCTGCGCGCAACGCCAGCATTTGTTCATCCACAAAACCGCGCGCGATTGCGCCGTCCAAAACCTGCAGCGCATCTGCCCCACGATCCAGTTCAGACAGGATGCCAACGTGAATGACAATACTTTTGCGATTTACATGCAGCGGCCCGAATTCATCCCCGTCCAGAATATCGGCTGCACCGCTTAAATCACCCAGATGCGCAAGCGCCAAACTTTTATGGTAAAGCCCGTAAATCTCCAAACCTTCAATCTTTGCCATCCGATCAAAACCCTGCAGACCCGCTTCGGACTGCCCAGCGCCAATCTTCAACCAGGCATCCATCAACCCCCAAACTAACGGTGAAAGCGCGCTCTCGTGGTCTACAATCAGTTCTGCTCCGGACTCGAAATCACCTTTGCGCGCCATATCTATCAGCGAAACGAGGTCAACAAAAACATCAGCTTGATCGTTTGCCCGCATCACTTTTGTGATGCTTGCAGCGGTTTTAAATTCACCGGCTGTAATAAACGATATCATTGCGCTTCGTTTCAATCTCACATTTGTTGGGTCAGCCGCTATAGCCCGCACATAATACCGCGCGGCAACGTCAAACCTTCCATGTTCAAACGCACGACTGGCAGCCAGATATGGTCCGGCCAATCCCTGAGAAAACACTGGTGCCGCAGTCGCGCCCAGCAAAGTAATACAAAGAATTATGTTCTTGAAAAACCGATTATCCATAGTTTGGATGTCTCCGAAAATTTCGTCCGTTTGTTCAAGGGTATGCGCGACGCCCGCAGGATTCAATTGCAACTGTGAATAGGCCGAGGGAACACCCTTCGGCCTAGAGCATCACATATTCGGGTAATTCGGTCCCTCGCCACCTTGGGGCGTTGTCCAAGTAATGTTCTGGCTGGGATCTTTGATGTCGCAGGTCTTACAATGCACGCAGTTCTGCGCGTTGATCTGGAAGCGCGGGTTTGAACCGTCTTCATCCCGCAAGATTTCATATACGCCAGCAGGGCAGTACCGCTGCGCTGGTTCGGAAAATTCCGGCAAGTTAACGTCGATCGGCAGGTTCGGGTCGGACAAAACCAGATGGCAGGGCTGTTCCTCGGCGTGGTTAGTCGCCGAGAAACTGACGTTGGTCAGTCGATCAAAGCTGAGTTTGCCGTCAGGTTTCGGGTATTCTAAAACCTTATGATTTGCTGCTTTTTCGGTCGCCTGCGCATCCGTCTTACCGTGCTTCAACGTGCCAAGCGGGTTCCAGCCAGTCAGGTTTGCCACCCACATGTCGAAACCACCAAGCACCAACGAAGCAAACAGGCCAAATTTGGACCACAACGGCTTCACGTTCCGAACGCGTTTCAGGTCTTTGGCAATTGGGCCTGACTTGACGTCTGCATCATAGGCCGTCAATTCGTCACCCGATCGCCCTGCTTTGATCGCCTCAACCGCGGCTTCGGCAGCCGCTTTGCCCGAAAGCATTGCGTTATGGTTACCTTTGATACGTGGCACATTCATGAAACCCGCCGAACAGCCCAGCAATGCGCCACCGGGGAATACCAGTTTCGGGATCGACTGCCAGCCGCCCTCGGTAATCGCGCGCGCACCGTATGCTACGCGTTTACCGCCCTCCAACATGCTCGCAATCGCCGGATGATGCTTGAAACGCTGAAATTCCATATATGGAAACAGATGCGGGTTCTTATAGTTCAGGTGAACAACAAACCCTACATAAACTTGATTGTTTTCAAGGTGATATACGAATGAACCACCGCCCGCATTTTCGCCCAATGGCCAACCCATCGTGTGGGTGACTTGGCCTTCTTTATGGTTCTCTGGCTTGATTTCCCAAATTTCCTTCATGCCCAGACCATATTTCTGTACATCTGAATCGGCTTGCAGATCATATTTCGAAATAACCTGTTTGGACAGGCTGCCACGCACGCCCTCGGACAAAAATACATATTTACCGTAAAGCTCCATTCCCGGTTCATAACCGGGACCCTCGGAGCCGTCAGGGTTTTTGCCAAACTCGCCAGCAACAACGCCCTTAACTTCCCCACCGTCACCAAAGACCAGCTCGGAACAGGCCATGCCGGGAAAAATTTCCACGCCCATATCTTCGGCCTGTTCGGCCATCCAACGGCAAACATTAGCCATCGAAACGATATAGTTGCCGTGATTGTTCATCAGAGGTGGCATAGGAAAATTCGGAATACGGATCGAGCCATTCGAACCCAGCATCAGGAATCTATCCTCAGTTACCTTGGTTTTTATAGGCGCGCCGCGCTCTTTCCAGTCCGGCATTAACGCCTCCAGCCCGATCGGATCCAGAACTGCACCGGAAAGGATATGCGCACCAACCTCGGATCCCTTCTCGAGCACCACCACGTTCAGGTCAGCATCAAGCTGTTTCAACCGGATCGCCGCCGAAAGGCCAGCTGGCCCGGCGCCCACAATGACAACATCGTAATCCATAGACTCGCGTTCAATTTCTGACATGTCTCGATCCTTCCCCACATAGCGCGTATTACGCAATAACTCTGACGTGTTCCTTAGCGCGTTCCAGCTTCACAGGTCAATCAGCACACCACAATAACGGCACGTAAGAGGCCGATATTACTTGAAGTAAAAGACTTAGAAACCTATGTTCAGCCTATATTACGAATAATCACTCGGACCGGAGATAATTATGGAAAAGATCCCTTTGACCACCAAAGGTTTCAAAAAGCTGGATGAGGAACTAAAAGTTCTGAAATCCGAGCGTCGCCCTGCAGTTATCCGTGCCATCGCCGAGGCTCGCGAACATGGTGACCTGTCCGAAAATGCCGAGTATCACGCCGCTCGTGAGGAACAAAGCCATATCGAGGGGCGTGTTAAGGAACTGGAAGCTATTATCAGCCTTGCGGATGTCATTGACGTGACCAAGATGTCGGGAACCATAAAATTCGGCGCGACCGTCGCATTGGTTGATGAAGACACTGACGAAGAAAAAACATACCAGATCGTCGGCGAACCCGAAGCTGATATCGAGTCGAGTTTACTAAACCTGAAATCACCCCTCGCCCGCGCCCTTATCGGCAAAGAGGAAGGTGACAGCGTCGAGGTGCGGACCCCTGGTGGCGGAAAGTCCTACGAGATTTTGTCAATTAAGTATATCAAGGGTTAATCACCACAGATAAGGATCAACCTTGCTCGGCCCATTAGAAAATGTCACCCCGCGTTCGGCACTGGAAGGGCGCGAGATTATTATCGCCACGGTTTTGTCCGTGGTGTGGCTGGTCCTGCTTACTGCCTACGGAGCAGGATACTTCGGTTTTCTGGGGGATCTGGCGGAATCGCGTGATGCAACCTTTCTGGAAACCATCTTCTTCCTGATTGTTCTGATCCTACCCATATCGTTTGTATGGCTCGGTTCAGCATTGATCCGCCGCAGTTTACAAATTCAGGACGAGGCGAGGCGCCTGGAGGGCGAGCTTCACCAATTACGCTCGGGCGGCCCCTCGGACGGTGCCAGCAGTGTTTCACAAACTCGGATCACGGACAGCCGCATCGAGACGTTGCAGCAACGCGTCACCAAACTTTCCAATCAGGTAAAGCAGATGGAAACCGCTATAACTTCGATGCGACAAATGCTGGCGGCGATTAATACGCAAGCGCCTGCTTCGAAGCTGAAAGATTCATCGGTTAACGAGGCTGTCAAGCCCGAGAAAACCCAAACGCTGGACTGGTTCGACATATTGCGCGCACTCGATTTTCCGCGTGACGAAAAGGATGCCAAAGGATTTAGGGTGCTCCGTTTAGCCAAACGGGACGAGGTCACAGGCCGCTTACTGCGTGCCGCCGAGGATATTTTGAACCTTTTGGCGCACGAGGGCATATATATGGATGACCTTCGCCCCAATATTTCCAGCGCCTACGATTTGCGTATGTTTGCGGATGGCACACGTGGCAATGATGTTGCCGCCGTCGGAGGCATCGACGCCCCCGAAGCTATGGAGCGGATTAAAGCACGTGAGAAACACGATCAAATATTTCGTGACACGTCGCTATACTTCCTTAGAAATTTCGATGTTACGCTGAAGGCTTTCGCCGAAAGCGCCAATGACGCCCAAATCCAGGCGCTGGCGGACACTCGGACAGGACGCGCATTTATGCTGCTTGGGCGTGCCGCTGGAATGTTCGAATAACCTACAGGCCGAATTCGGAAAACGGATAGTATTTCACCAAATCCCCTGCCGCTATTACGCAACCTTCAGCCCCTAATTCAACCAACCCTTCTGCCCAGCTTAGCCCTGATATCCGACCACTGCCTTCGCTGTGGAAAACCTCGGCGTGGCCATCAGCAATCATCCGCGCCCGCAAGTATTCTCTACGTCCCGCTTTCTTGGTTTTGCTGAACGCCGCGGGTAATCGCATCGCACGCGGTTCTGCCCAACCCGCGCCGCTAAGCTCCAACAAAGTTGGTCTTGCGAAAATCAAAGCCGTAACGAACGCTGCAACGGGATTGCCGGGCAAGCCGAAAACCGGAATACCTTGCCACATCGCCAACACCAACGGACGGCCGGGTTTAATCGCAATGCGCCACAGGTTCAAAGTGCCATCAGCCTGTAATGCCGCCGAGATGTGATCCTCGTCCCCAGCCGACGCGCCACCCGATGTCAAGATTACATCAGCCTCTCGAGCCCCGCGCGTTAACATCTGCTTAACCATATCCGCATCATCACGCACATGACCCAGATCGATAGGTTCCATCCCCCAACGGCGTATCAGGTGCAGCAACATCGGACGATTGGCGTCGTAAATTTGATGCGGGGCGATATCCTCGCCAACTTGGCGCAACTCGTCCCCTGTAGACAAAACCGCCACCCGCAAACGTTTGTGAACCCGCACAGTGTCAACGCCGACAGAGGCCAGAAGCCCCAAGTCTTGGGCTTGCAATATCCGCCCAGCATGAAGCACCATAGAATCTGCGGCAAGGTCTTCACCTTTTGGACGCACATTCGCACCCTGACGTAAACCTTTTTCAAATTTTAATACGTCGCCGTCGACGACCACGTCCTCCTCTAGCACAATCGTATCAATCCCCTCAGGCACCATTGCCCCGGTCAATATACGCAGGGCCATTCCCGCCGAAACCGTCCCGTCAAACGGCCCACCAGCGGCCGATCGCCCCTTTTCCAAAGGGAGCGCATAATCGTCGCCACCCAACGATGCGAAGGCAAAACCATATCCATCAACCGCTGAATTGGAATAAGGAGGACTATCGCGGTCAGCCATAACATCTGCAGCTAAAACACGGCCGCCCGCCGAAACAGTTGCTATAACCTCGGTACTAGTAACTACCGACACCCTTTCCCGAAGACTGGCCAAAGCTTCGTCAACCGGTGTCCAGTGGACTCCTGCTGGCAGGGCAAAACAGTCGTTGGAAAGTTTGGGCGGATTACTCAAAGCCTACCTCCTTCAGGATGTAGCTAGCAATATTGTCGATATCGTCCAGATCAAACTGCGGCACACCAAGCCCGTCAATTACGTGATCCGAGGCCACCGCGGTAATCGAAGCGTCCTCGACGGCCAGCAACCCCTGGTTGGTTTCCGCACGATGCGCCTCGACTTTAGCATGATCATCACGCTTATATCCTTCGATCAGCACCAGATCGACGGCGGACAACTTTGCCAACAGCTCTGACAATGATGGCTCCTCGGCATCACGAGTTTCATGCATCAACGCCCAACGATTACGACTGGCCAACAGCACTTCATGCGCTCCTGCAGCGCGGTGACGATAGCTGTCCTTGCCCTCGTGATCCACATCGAACGTATGATGAGCGTGTTTGATGGTCGACACAGAGAACCCGCGCGCCGTGATTTCAGTCACAAGCCGCTCGACCAAGGTAGTCTTGCCCGAGTTCTTCCACCCTACGATTCCGTAAACCCTCAACCGTCAAACTCCTGCAGCATATTACGTGCCACGGCCATATCTTCGGGCGTGTTCACATTGAAAAAAGGATCCCCACCATCAAAATTGAATGCCGCCTGGGCACAACCATGCGGTTCGGTCCATTGAACGACTTTACGAACGCCGGCGTTCAACGCCGCACGCAAATCCTTGCGTAAGTCCACCGACCAAAGGCCAAACGTCGGATGTCGCACAAATTTTCGCTCGGGATCCGGTGTTACAGCCATCACCAAAGCCGAGTTTGCCGGTTCTCTAGCCATTTGCAAGACGGCCAACAAGTGTTTGGGAAGAAACGGAGTATCGGCAGCCACGGTCACAATGTAATCGGCACCTTGTTCATATGCCCAGTCCATTCCCGCCAGCACACCCGCCAATGGCCCCGCAAACCCCTCGATGGAATCAGCCACAACTGGCAAGCCATAGCTGGAAAACCGTTCCGGATCGCCATTGGCGTTCAAAACCATCGCCTCAACCTGCGCGTCCAGCCGGTCAACCACCCGCGCTAGCACCGTTCTGCCGCCGAGATCCAGCAACGACTTATCCCCTCCACCCATTCTAGACGACTGGCCACCCGCCAGAATCACGCCAACTACTTTCATGGCTTGCCACCTTTACGGACGGCCTTTGAGGGTTCGCCTCGTACGGCTGTCACATCGGCATCCCACTCCAAGCGATCCTCACCACTTAAACAAATGAACCGCTTGCCACGCATCCGCCCGATCAACGTTAAGCCGACCTGCCGTGCGATCTCGGCACCCCAAGCCGTAAACCCAGATCGAGAGGCCAGTGTCGGTATCCCCATCATTGCCGTTTTAATCACCATCTCTGACGTCAGGCGCCCCGTCGTATACATGATCTTATCGCCAGCGGTTCCGCCTTCCAGCATCATCCAGCCCGCGATTTTATCAACTGCGTTATGCCGCCCAACGTCTTCCATATAAACCAGTGGAATATCCTCACGACACAGCACCGACCCATGAATGGCCCCCGCCTCCAGATATAGGCTTGGCATCGTGTTTATCTGATGTGTCAGCGAATACAGCCAACTGGTTTTCACCGGAGTCGCAGGCAGCCGAACATCCTCCAACCCCTCCATCATATCGCCAAAGACAGTACCGACCGCACAGCCCGAAGTTCGTGTCTTTTTCTTGAGCTTTTCTTCATAATCCGTTTTGCGTTCGGTCCTGACCACCACAGTCTCGACCTCTTCGTCAAAATCCACGCTGGTAATTATGTCATCCGGCAACAGCATCCGTTGATTTCGTAGATAGCCGACCGCCAAATACTCGGGATAATCGCCGATTGTCATCGCCGTCACGATTTCCTGTGCATTCAGATAAATTGTTAGCGGGCGCTCTTCGACCACGCGGATTTCCTGAACTTTGCCAGTGTGATCAATACCGCGAACCGCTCGTGTCAGTCTCTGATTGGATAGATCAGGTTGTATTAACATTTTTTCGTCACACCGCAAAACTCCTGATTGATCATAGGGAATAGCTAGGCTATATGCTGAGCCGAATTTGCAACATAGTGGCGGACATGTCCAGAACTCGCAGCGTATTTTGGCAAGGCCTTCGTGCCGGAGCACCATTCATTTTAGTCATCTCCCCCTTCGGCATGCTTTTCGGCGTGGTCGCGATCGAAGCCGGATTTGATCTGATCCAGACCATGGCTATGACTGCGCTGGTCATCGCAGGTGCAGCACAATTTGCTTCGGTGCAGATGTTGGTAGACGGCACGCCCGTGTTCGTCGCTATCCTGACCGGAGTCGCCGTGAACTTGCGCATGGTCATGTATTCCGCTTCGTTAACCCCACATCTGGGAAACGCACTCCCGTGGCAAAAAGTATTGATCTCCTATTTCATGGTAGACCAGTCATACGGCGTTGCATTTGCGAAATATGAACGCGAACCCGACATGATGCTTAACGAAAAAATTGCGTATTTCTTTGGATGCATCTCCATAATTGCACCGTTCTGGTATGGATTCACATTGGTTGGCGGGCTTGTTGGTTCGGCAATTCCGCCAGAATATGCGCTGGATTTCGCTATTCCGATTACGTTCATAGCGCTCGTTGGCCCGAGCCTTCGCAGCCTCCCTCATTTGTCCGCCGCCAGCGTCTCTGTAATTGTGGCGCTGGCGCTTTCATGGATGCCATATAACCTATGGTTAATGGTCGCAGCAGTTCTTGCCATGATCACAGGCGCACAAGTTGAAAAAATGCTGGGGGCCAGAAAATGAGCGGCCTTGATATTTGGTTAACAATTATTTTTCTGGGCCTCGGTACATTCCTGCTTCGGTATTCATTCATCGGCCTCGTGGGTGAGCGGAAGT
This sequence comes from Paracoccaceae bacterium, assembly GCA_029938175.1. Taxonomy (GTDB): domain Bacteria; phylum Pseudomonadota; class Alphaproteobacteria; order Rhodobacterales; family Rhodobacteraceae; genus NORP23. The sequence continues at coordinate 20,826 of JAPYON010000014.1, forward strand.
TTCCAGAGTGGATGATGCGGCATTTACGTTACGTTCCAGTCGCCGTTATGCCCGGATTAATCGCGCCACTAATCGTTTGGCCACAAGCCACTGGTGGCGAGACCGATCATGCCCGCCTAATATCCGCCGCCGTTGCCCTGCTGATCGGAAGCATTTTTAAAAGCGTCGTTGGCGCCGTAATAGGTGGCATGATAACACTTTACCTTATGCTCTATCTACTAGGCTAAATTTACAACGGCAACGCAGTGGTTTTGAAGACTGTCCGCAAAGCAAAACTGGATTGCATTTGCGCCACACCGGGCAGGCGCGCAAGGTATTGTCGATGGATACGGGCGAAATCATCCGTATCCCGCGCCACGATCTTCAACAAATAATCCGCAGATCCCGCCATCAAGTGACACTCCAACACATCCGGCACTAGCGCCACTTGGCGCTCAAACGTATCAAGCAATTCATCCGCCTGACCGGACAAAGTGATTTCGACGAATATCGTCGAGGGCTTGTTCACCGCACGCGGATTCAACAACGCCACGTAATCACGAATGACCCCGTCCTTTTCCAGCCGCTGTATCCGGCGATGACAGGCTGACGGGGAAAGATTCACCTTCTCGGCCAGATCTGCGTTAGACATCCGACCCTTGAGTTGCAGTGATTCGAGAATCTTAATATCGAGCGTATCTATTCGATTCATTGCAATAATCCACTATTATTTTTCTATATACGCTTGTTTATTCTAAAATATACCATATGACTAGTGCTTCTTTGCAAAGCAATTGCAAGAGATTTCCTGCAAATGTCGATTCAGTTCAATCATTCAACAAATAGAGGTCATCATGCTTATCGGTTGCCCAGCAGAAATCAAAAATCAAGAATATCGTGTCGGCATCACTCCTGCCGCCGCTCAGGAAGCCGTTGCAAACGGCCATGATGTTATCATTCAACAGGGTGCCGGCGCAGGCGCCGGCTTTCCGGACGAGGAATACCTATCCATTGGCGCACGTGTCGTTGACACAGCTGAAGAAATTTTCTTTACGGCCAAAATGGTCGTAAAGGTCAAAGAACCTCAGCCGGTCGAGCGCAAGCAGCTTCGCGAAAACCAGATCCTGTTCACATATCTGCACCTAGCACCAGACGCGCCACAAACCGCAGACCTTCTGGAAAGCGGCATAACTGCCATCGCCTACGAAACTGTAACCGACCGTATGGGCGGCCTACCCCTTCTGGCCCCGATGTCCGAAGTGGCTGGCCGGTTGGCCCCCCAAGTGGGAAGCTGGACATTGCAAAAAGCCAACGGTGGACGTGGTGTTTTGATGGGTGGCGTACCAGGCATATCCCCTGCCAAAGTCGCTGTCATCGGCGGCGGTGTGGTTGGAACACATGCTGCAAAAATTGCGGCAGGCATGGGTGCAGATGTCACCGTTCTAGACATGTCACTTCCGCGCATGCGCTACTTAGACGATGTATATGGCGGTGTTTTCAAAACCCGTTACGCTTCCAAAGGCAATACTGCTGAGCTGGTAGCGGAGTCGGATATGGTCATCGGCGCTGTCTTGATCCCAGGTGCTTCCGCCCCGAAACTGGTCTCGCGCGCGATGCTTTCAACAATGAAACCGGGCGCGGCCATCGTTGATGTGGCCATTGACCAAGGTGGTTGTTTTGAGACATCTCATGCAACCACGCATGACGACCCGATCTACGAAGTTGACGGCATCATGCACTATTGCGTCGCCAATATGCCGGGCGCCGTTGCGCGTACATCTACCATAGCGCTTGGCAATGCGACCATGCCGTTCATGATCGCTCTAGCTAACAAAGGCTGGAAAGATTCTTGCGCCGACGACGCTCACCTGATGAGGGGTCTCAACACGCACGCCGGAAAACTAACATATGCAGCTGTTGGTGAGGCACTTGGTCTGGATTACATCTCGACCGACGCAGCACTAAAATTATAAGAATACGGCCCGCCAAAGAAATTCGGCGGGCCTTTTCATAGCTCTGACAATTGTCCGGACCTCAAGATCCAAGCCATAGCTGCACACTGCGAGCGCGGACGCGCGCGACAGGAATTTCAGTTCTATCAATAAGCACCAGCGTCTTGGCTCCATACTTACCATCAATGCTTTCGCAAAAAATCGCGGCAGGCCAATCCAATAGAATATTTTAGTGGCAAATTGGAAATAGATAAACAGGTTGGGGATTCTTGGAAAAGTAATATTGGCGAACTAGTTATTGCAACGTATAGACCGATTAACGTCATAATACAGAAAGACCAGAAAACAACGGTAAATCGCTAAGTCATATCAGAGCGATAACCACGCGTATCTAGTATCCAAGTTCTTATTGCTAGAAACGATCATTTTCATCGTCTTCTGGGACATCCTAGAACACGAACCTCCGATGAGCCGTTTTTCTACCTGAAAAATTCGTAGACACTAGTTAGGCAACTTGCCCGAAAGAATATACACAAGCATCTGCACAACCTGTGTAGGGTGCTCGACCACGGCCAGCGCCGCCGCATCCACCTCTTTCAACGGGTGTTGATGCTCCGGACCGTGCAATACGATCAATGATTTACCGAGCGCCGAAGCCATGCCCGCTTCAAACGCCGCATTCCACTGCTTATACTTGTCCCCGAAACGTACGACGACGATATCAGCGTCCTCGATCCCCTTACGTGTGCGGATCGCGTTCAACTGTGCACCCTTTCGGTCATGCCAGAACTTGTCCTCCTCGGAACCCATAATCGCCACGCCACAGTCGTCCGACGCGTCGTGATCCGTAACAGGTGCCGAGAACGTAACGTCGAGGCTTTCCGCCCCTGTCATAATTTCCTCTCGCCAGTTGGTGTGGATTTCACCCGACAGGTAAACTTTAAGTGTCATAACTTATCCTCTCAAAACTCCGCCAGTGGCTTTTGAAACCTTGGCAATCACTTGCTCGGAGATAGCGTCGATCTCTTTGTCAGTCAGGGTACCGGCGGTTGGTTGAATGCGAACCGAAATGGCTATTGATTTTTTACCGTCATCCATGTGGAACACGTCAAACAGATTTACCACATCGATCAGTTTCTTATGTGCCCCGTTTGCGGCCTTCAGCAAGGCTTCTACCTCGACATCGGAATTAACAACAAAGGCAAAATCTCGCTCGACCGCTTGGAAATCCGAGAGCACAAGCGCAGGTCGCGTCTTGGTCTTGGCTTTCGGGAACGGCGCATTCTCTAGAAATAACGTGAATGCCACAGCCGGGCCTTTGACGTCCATCTCGGCCAGCACCTTCGGATGCATCTCACCAAAAACCGCCAGCGGGTTCTTCGGCCCCAAGCTTAACACTGCAGAGCGTCCCGGATGGAACCAATCAGGTGCATTGCGCATCACCATCAAGCGATCCACAGGCGCACCTAGGGCAGCCAGCGCAGCCTCAGCATCGGCCTTGGCGTCGTGCAAATCAACGGAGCGCGCTGTCCCGTAAGCATTGCGCGGCGCGGTCGTGCCGACACGGAGGCCACATGCCAAAGCTTTCTGATCCTCGGGTTCACCACCTTCAAACCCTTGTCCGATCTCAAACAACGCCAAATCCGCAAAGCCGCGCGCCTGATTTTTCGCCGCTGCTTGCAGCAGGCTTGGCAATAACGTCGGGCGCATGTGGCTCATTTCCGAGGAAATCGGATTGCCGAGCATCACCCCGTCAGAGCCGCCACCAAACAGTTCCGCCGACGCCTTATCAATAAAACTGTAGGTCACACATTCATTATAGCCCAGCGTCGCAATCGTGCGGCGAACCATGCCTTGGCGCTTCTGCATTGGCGTCAGCACTGCTCTCATCACACCAGTTGAAGGGCGTGGCATTGGCACACCAACCAACTTGGTTAACGATGCAACCCGTGCGATTTCCTCAATCAGGTCGGCCTCACCTTGCACGTCGGGCCGCCAGCTTGGTACGGCGACTTGCAAATCATCGCCAACCACAAACCCGAGATCTGTCAGTATGCGCATCTGTTCATCTTGCGCGATATCCATACCCACCAGCGAGATCACCCGCGCAGGGTCCAGCGTGTAAGACCGGCTCGTATCAGGTGTTTTACCAGCAACCACAACATTCGAGGCTTCGCCGCCACAGATATCAAGGATCATCTGCGTTGCCAGTTCCAAACCTTCGCCCGTAAACGCCGGATCAACACCACGTTCAAATCTATATCGCGCATCGGAGTTAATTTTCAGTTTACGACCCGCCATCGCAATCGTGATCGGGTCCCAATAGGCGCTCTCGACAAACACATCGACGGTATCCTCGGTACAACCCGACGCCACGCCGCCCATAATACCCGCGATGCTTTCAACGCCGTTGTCATCACTGATCACCATCATTCCGGCATCCAGCGTGTAGTCTTTGTCGTCCAGCGCCGTCAGACTTTCGCCGCCTTTGACGAAATGCACGCGCAGGTCACCGTTCACCTTGGCCACATCGAAAACGTGCAGCGGGCGGTTGCGGTCGTAGGTCATGAAGTTGGTGATATCGACCAGCGCCGAGATCGGACGCAATCCAATCGCGCGGATTTGATCTTGCAGCCACTTCGGGCTCGGGCCGTTTTGCACGCCTTTGATCGTGCGGCCATAAAATACCGGACAACCCTTTTCCAGAACGCCGGCGTCGATGCTGACGTTGACCGGGGACTCAAACGCACCTTCAACGGTTTCGATAGGCGCAGGTTTCAACGTTCCCAGACCCCGGGCGGCCAGATCACGGGCAATGCCACGAATGCCCAGCGCATCAGGGCGGTTGGGGGTGATCGCTATGTCGATCACAGGGTCATTACGGTTCGTGTAATCAATGAACCGCGCGCCCAGCGGAGCGTCTGAAGGCAAATCGATAATACCGTCATGCTCGTCGGAAACCATCAGCTCGCGTTCGGAACACAGCATGCCGTGGCTCTCGACGTCGCGAATAACGCCGGCCTTCAGGGTCATGTCGATGCCGGGCACATACGAGCCAACGGGGGCAAAAACGCCAACCAAGCCGGTCCGCGCGTTCGGGGCACCACAAACCACCTGAACCTCGACAATTTTACCATCGGGGCCGTCGGGATAGGTTTCCACGCGGCACAGACGCAAGCGGTCGGCGTTGGGGTGCTGGACAGCCTCAATCACGCGGCAAAGGCGAAACACGCCGAGCGTGTCGGCAGGATCCTCGACCCCCTCAACTTCCAGACCGAGGTCGGTCAGGGCATAAGTAATCTCGTCGAGCGTAGCCTCGGTATCGAGGTGGGTTTTAAGCCAGGAGAGTGTGAATTTCATTTTAAGTTCCTAACTAATCGTTATAGCTTTGAAATCATGTCAAATACTATACTTACAACATGTCCAAACGAGTCATAGGGAAACTGTTCACAGCTCTCTGCAACTATCTTTCTGTAGGCAATTTCCCCTGAAGAAATGTAGCTCATGAGCTGCAAATTATTGGTTGCAATGGCGCCCCCTGTAAAATACCCCTCCATGAACTCGAGATACGGTGAAAGCTTGGCCACTTGTCCAGAATCTATCGCAGTTAGATAATCCGAGCATAATTTGAACGATGCGACACTTTTAGCCTGTGTTTGAGATGCCCCAAGGGCAACTGCGGCAACCGACAACATACTTGACGTTTTTTTTGCCTCAATCACCGCGAAATACCCCCATGCATATTAGGCATGTCCAAGCTCGCGAACCCGTAGTGGCGCAGCCAGCGCAGGTCGCTGTCAAAGAATGCGCGCAAATCGGGGATGCCGTATTTCAGCATCGCCAGACGGTCGATGCCCATACCGAAGGCAAAGCCTTGATACTCGGACGGGTCAACGCCTGCGGCCGTGAGAACTTTCGGATGCACCATGCCGGAGCCGAGGATCTCCATCCAGTCGTCGCCCTCGCCGATTTTCAGCTGGCCGCCTGCCCATGAACATTTAATATCCACCTCGGCGCTTGGTTCCGTGAACGGGAAGTGGGAGGCGCGGAATTTCAATTCCACATTGTCCACCTCGAAAAACGCACGGCAGAATTCTTCCAGCGTCCACTTAAGGTTCGCCATGGAAATATCCTTATCGATCGCCAAACCCTCAACCTGATGGAACATCGGGGTGTGCGTCTGATCGTAATCCGAACGATAAACTCGACCCGGCGCGATGATGCGCGTGGGCACGCCGTGTTTCTCCATATGGCGGATTTGCACGGGGCTGGTGTGGGTGCGCAGCACGTGGGGCGGACGGTTGTCGCCCTTATCGCGATACATGTAAAACGTGTCGAATTCCTGCCGCGCGGGGTGCTCGGGCGGGATATTCAGGGCGTCGAAGTTGTAAAAATCGTTCTCGATCTGCGGACCCTCGGCGACGGAATAGCCAAGGTCTGCGAAAATCGCGATGATCTCTTCGGTGACTTGGCTGATCGGATGGATCGTACCAGCCTGCGAGGGTCGCGCGGGTTGCGTCACGTCCAGCCACTCGCTGCGAAGACGTTCTTCAAGCGCGGAATCAGCCAGCGAGGCCTTACGCGCCATAATCGCCGAATTGATCTCGTTCTTCAGCGCGTTCAGCTTAGGTCCAGTGACTTGCCGTTCCTCGGGCGTCATTTTGCCAAGCTCGCGCATTTTCAGGCTAACCTCGCCCTTTTTGCCCACGGCAGCCAAACGCACCGTTTCAATCGCGCTTTCGTCGACCGCATCGGCGATCTCGCCCAGATACTTGGTCTTGAGTTTCTGAATTCCGTCCATGTCACCCTCGTTATTCTCGTTTGGATTTGGTTACGGCGCGGGGGGCAAAAATGCAAGCTTCCCACATGCAAAAAGCCCCGATGTTTCCACCGAGGCTTTCCGTTTAACCTGTGAACCGACTTTACAGTGCGGCTTTGGCCTGTGCTACGATCGCACCAAACGCTTCCGGTTCGTGAACAGCCAAGTCAGCGAGAACCTTACGGTCAACCTCGATGCCAGCCAAATTCAGACCGTTGATAAATCGCGAGTATGTGAACGCAGGGTCGATCGCACGAACGCCAGCGTTGATACGCTGGATCCACAAAGCGCGGAAGTTACGCTTACGCGCCATACGGTCGCGTGTAGCGTATTGCATTGCTTTGTCAACGGACTGCGTAGCAGTACGGAAATTGCGGTGACGTGCGCCGTAGTGGCCTTTAGCGGCTTTAACTACTTTGCGGTGACGGGCGTGGGTCGTAGGACCAGATGTAACTCTCATAGTACCAGACTCCTATCGCGCGTACGGCATGTATTTTTTGACGATGCCTTCGTCTGCCTTGCAAAGCACTGTTGTGCCGCGAGCATTACGAAGGAATTTGTTCGAACGCTTGATCATGCCGTGGCGTTTGCCTGCCTGACCAGCTTTGATACGACCAGAAGCCGTAACTTTGAAGCGCTTCTTGGCGCCTGACTTAGTCTTCATCTTGGGCATTTCCATCTCCTTATTTAAGGCGTGGTAGTAAGTGCGACTCGGCATACCCTCAAGCCGGACGCACCAGTGAAGGTGGCGTTGTAGGGATTCGGCATGCTTAACGCAAGCGAAAACATCTGTATAATTGATCATTCAACTAGAAAAATATCGATACCAACTTGATAAACACCCCGGGGATATCTCTCGGAACGATCCCCGGTGTCGAGCACTTGTCGGCGAAGAAAAACAGCCACGCACCTAGTAAAAAAATGCAGCGCTCTTTTGCATCAGTATATCGTGTGCGCCGGCTGAAAAAGTAATAATACGGCGAAAAGCAACATGCTGGCTCCGCCGAGTAAAAACATCTCGTACTTTGACATTTCAAGCCACCTTTAAAAGGCAGAGGCCAGTTTATCACCTAGGATTGCCGACGTATATCAACTATCAATCAACCGCAGCGACGCGCAGAATATTGGTGCTGCCCGGCACGTTAAACGGTATGCCTGCTGTGACGATAATTTGCTCGCCCCCAGCCCCGAATTCATCGTCTTTTGCAATCTTGGTCGCTGCTGCAACCGCTTCTTTAAAGCGCCCGACTTCTTCGACAACTACGCAATGCAAACCCCATGTTAACACCAATTGACGTGCGGTTTTTACCAATGGAGTCAATGCTATAATAGGGACTCGTGGTTTCTCACGAGCTGCGAGAATAGCTGTCGTACCTGAATGAGTGAAGCAACAGATAGCCTTAACGTCTGCCGTTTCGGCAACCTGCCTTGCCGCGACCGTAATTGCATCTGCAACCCGACCGGCGGACTCGGTGCGCGAAGATTCGATAACCTGACGATAAATGACGTCCCGCTCGACACTTTCGGAAACATTATTCATCGTAGTGACTGCTTCAATCGGATAATCACCCGCAGCTGATTCTGCCGAAAGCATCACCGCGTCAGCACCCTCATAGATAGCTTGCGCGACATCCGAGACCTCGGCGCGTGTCGGAACAGGCGATGTAATCATGCTTTCCATCATCTGTGTCGCGACAATCACAGGCTTACCAACCGCACGACAGCCGCGCACCAAACGCTTCTGAATTGGCGGCAGTTCGTGCACCGGTAATTCGACACCCAAGTCGCCACGAGCAACCATAATTCCGTCAGAGGCGGCCAGAATCTTTTCGAATGCATCAACAGCCGCTGGTTTCTCGATTTTAGAAATGATGGCCGCACGCCCCTTAACCAATTCCCGCGCTTTCTCAACGTCTTCGGCACGCTGCACAAAAGAAAGCGCCAGCCAATCAACACCCAACTCACAAACAAATTCCAGGTCTTTCAAATCTTTTTCCGACAAAGCATCCAGTGGCAAAACCACGTCAGGGACATTCACGCCCTTACGGTTGGAAATCTCGCCGCCAACAACGACCGTTGTGTTAGCAAAGTCTTCCCCACATTCGATGACCTCCAGCTTAATACGACCGTCGTTAACCAAAAGCGTCGAACCGACCTTGAGCGCCGCGAAAATCTCTGGGTGCGGTAAAGTCACACGCATAGAGTCGCCCTCGGTCGCATCAAGATCGAAACGGAATATAGCTCCTTCTTCCAGCATCTCGCGACTATTCGTAAATGCACCGCACCGTAACTTCGGCCCCTGCAGATCGGCAAGGATAGCGATCGGACGTCCCATTTCTTCTTCAATACTGCGGATCATAGCGTGACGCTCGCGGATGTCCGGATGCGCGCCATGACTCATGTTCAAACGAAACACATCAGCGCCCGCAACAAACAGTTTCTTAATCATTTCACGAGTATCCGACGCTGGCCCGAGAGTTGCCACGATCTTTACATTTCTTTGTCTGCGCATCTTATTCTTCTTTCATTCATCAAATTCGATCTGGCCTGTGGGTGTATATAGGAATAATTGCCGAATGTCCGTAATAAACGGAGAAATATCCTACCTTTATGACCGCAACATCTGGTTCATGCTTGCGACAACGTTTAACTACACTGTGTAAATGAAAGGAATGTGACAAATGCTCAAACACCCCGCTTTTGAAGTCCTCAACCCGAATGGCAAGTCGCCAGTGCTGTTGCTATGTGACCATGCATCGAACGCCATACCGGATTGCGTGAATGGCGGCACCTTGGGCTTACCTGCGCAAGACATGCAGCGCCACATCGCCTATGACATCGGCGCGCGCGGCGTCACCGAGCATTTAACAGAATTACTAGACGCGCACGCCGTTGTGTCCCGTTTCTCGCGTTTGGTCGTCGATCCAAACCGCGGCGAAGACGACCCGACGGTGTTGATGAAAATCTACGATGGCTCGATTATTCCGGGAAACCGCAACGCCGACGACGTAGAAAAAGAGCGCCGCCTTTCGATGTTTTACCGTCCCTATCACGAAGCGCTGCACCGCCAGATTGACATGATGATCACTGATGGACGCACCCCTGCCCTGATCTCGGTCCATTCGTTCACCAAGCAACTAAAGAACCGAGAACCACGTCCGTGGCATTTGGGCGTTCTGTGGGCCGAGGACGGACGTCTAGCGAAACCATTCATGGAATACCTCACCAAGGACGACGATGTTTGTGTTGGAGATAACGAGCCTTATTCGGGCGAGCTGGCAGGCGACACTCTGTATTTCCATGGTACAAGCCGTGGTCTACCACATATTCTGATCGAGGTTCGCAACGACCTGATCGAAACGCCGGAGGGCCAATTCGAGTGGGCCGACAGGATTGCACCCGCCCTCTGGATAGCACTCGAAAGCCTTGAGAAGGAAAACGATAATGAATGACAAGTCACGCACCGAAACCGAAGCCGCTGCATTCCGTGTGCTAGTCGCACATTTGCAGGATCGCACCGATGTGCAGAACATCGACATGATGAACCTGACTGGATTTTGCCGCAACTGCCTAAGCCGTTGGTATATGGAGGCCGCAAATGAGCGTGGCATTGAGATGACCAAAGACGCCGCCCGTGAACACGTCCACGGGATGCCATACGACGAATGGAAAGAGATCAACCAGATCGAGGCGGACGACGAAAAGCAAACCGCCTTCAAGCTCGCTTTCGCCCGAACACACAGATACACACCAAAATGATGTTGTTTCGTACCCTACTTGCCATTTCACTTATGCTAGCTCCGCTGGCGCGGGCCGATACTTTGCAAGTGGTCACAAGCATCGCACCAGTTCAAGGGCTGGTGGCGGAGATCATGATAGGGGTCGGCACTCCCAAGTTGCTTCTGAGCCATCCAATTTCTCCGCACGATTTTGCGATGCGTCCCTCGCAAGCCAAGGCGATCCGCGATGCTGATGTATTATTCTATGTAGGTGAAACCCTTGAGCCATGGTTGGTAAACACACTACGCGCCCGCACCGAGGATACCATTGCCGTTCGACTCGGCGACATTCCAGATTTGAACCTTTTTGATGCACGTGAGCTGGACGAGTTTGATGCACATGACGAAAAACACACGGAGGAATATGATCCTCACTACTGGCTCGACCCAGAAAACGCGCTGAAATGGCTTGCGGCTATTGCCGAAAGACTCGAAACCGTCGATCAAACAAATACTGCGATCTATCGCACCAATCTGGAGCGAGCACAGAGAGAAGTCACCACCGCGTCAAATGTCACAACGGCGATGCTAAGTGTGATGACGGACACGAAGCTGATCATAACCCACGACTCGATTCAATACTTCGAACGCGCGTTCGGGCTAAGTGCCGTGGGCGCATTTGCAGCCAGTGACGGGCAAAGAGCAGGCGCACGCAGCCTGAACGCTCTGCTTAACCAGATAGGCCCAGACACATGCATCGTCGAGGACATTACCCACCCCAGCCGGATCACCGACAGCCTGCCCAAAGGCATTAGGCATGTAACAGTTGATCCAATGGGTTACGACCAACTAGGCGAAGGTTACTACCCCCGCCTGCTAAACACGCTCGCGCAAGCCCTTCTGGGATGTCGCGACTAACCCCTTCCCATTCCTCGAATTTCAAGGCAATCTGCGCGCATGTCCAACGACCCGATTGATAGAACCGGCCTGCGCCACGAATTCTGGAAACGCTTCCCGCTAACCGAATTGCCCCTGCATGAGTGGGAAGCCTTATGCGACGGCTGCGGCCGCTGTTGCATGCTGAAACTCGAAGATGAAGACACAGGCCGGATCGCTTATACCAACATTGCGTGCCGCCTGTTCGACGATGCAACCTGCAACTGCGGCAACTATGCGCTTCGCAAACAACTGGTTAAGACCTGTGTGATCGTGCGTCCCGACAACCTTGACGAAATTCTGCACTGGATGCCAGCAACTTGCGCCTACAAATTGATCGACGAAGGCAGGCCTCTGTTCGATTGGCATCCTTTGATTTCTGGCACCCGCGACAGCGTCGACGAAGCCCAAATTTCCATGCGCAACCGAACGATCCCAGAATTCGAGGTCGAAGAAGATGACCTGCTAGATCACACCATAGAAGGAATAACTTAATGTGGTTCACGTCTGATAATGCTGGCCCTGCCGCACCCGAAATCATGGGCGCAATGACGCAGGCCAACACGATCTACAGCCAATCTTATGGCAGCGATCAGATCATGGATCGCGTGCGCGACAAAATTCGTGATATATTCGAAGCGCCCGACGCCGCTGTCTATCTAGTTTCTACAGGAACTGCCGCAAATTCCTTGGCGCTGGCATCGATGGTCCAGCCGTGGCAGACGATATATTGTCACCGCCACGCGCACATATCCGAAGACGAGTGTGGTGCGCCCGAGTTCTATACCAATGGGGCCAAACTGGTACTTCTAGACGGCAAAGATGCAAAGATCGAGCCGTCCTCACTGTCACAGGCCATCGCAAATACCGGACTAGTCGGCGTTCACAACGTGCAAAAGGGCGCACTGTCGATCAGCAATGTTACTGAATTGGGTGCGGTATATTCTGTCGCAGAGATCGAAGCGCTATGTGCAATTGCCAATGCCAATGACCTTCCGGTCCACTTGGATGGCGCGCGTTTTGCCAACGCACTTGTTCACCTTGGCTGTACTCCGGCAGATATGACATGGAAAGCTGGCTTCGAGACGGTCAGTTTTGGTGGCACAAAAAACGGCTGCATAGGCGTCGAGGCAGTCATCCTGTTCAATCCCGACCGCGCATGGGAATTCGAGCTTCGTCGCAAACGGGGCGGTCACCTGATGTCCAAACACCGGTACCTGTCCGCGCAAATGGACGCGTATTTAACGGATGACCTGTGGTTGAACATGGCCGCCAAGTCCAATTCTATGGCCAAAAAGCTGTCCGATGGCATCGCAAATACGCACGGTGGCATCCTACTGCATCCTACAGATTCTAATATGGTGTTCGCTGGCTGGAAACGCTCAGGGCATCGTGCGGCACAAAATTCGGGTGCCCACTACTACCTCTGGCCAACGGAAGAACCACTAGAAGGTGACAATGACGAAACCTTGACGGCTCGTCTGGTTTGCAATTGGGCTACCACTAACGAAGACGTTAATAAACTCTTAAGTCTCATCGCCAAATAGAAACGCCCGCACCACGCGTGTTACGTCTGGTGCGTGGCTAATCGGGCCCATATGCGCGGCTGTTTCAAAAACGTGCCGCTGAACTGTCGGTAAAGTCGCCACTATCAAATCGTTAAGCATTCTGATTGGTTCAGGCGACAACCCGCCCTCCATCAAAAGAAACGGTGCCTTAATATTCGCAACTTTCGACAAATCGACCGACCCTTGATGACCTTCCATCACCGAACGGGAGTTGTCCAGAATATGGGGAATTGTCTTCAAAATATAATCTTGCTGAGGCTTTGACATCGACTTAAATCCGCCCGGCCCACCCCATAGTTCCAGAAACAACACGGCGGCTGTGTGCATATCGCCAGCAACCAGATGCGTCAGAAACTGACTCGCATCCGCCCTTTCACGTGCATGCGCTTCAGGATTACCCTCTGCCAGAAGTGAAAAGTATACGGGTTCATACAACGACAGGCTCGCCACCAATCCGGGCCGCGCAACTGCAATGCGTATGGCAACGGTTGCCCCGAAACTGTGCCCGATTAAATGTACTGGACGATCCATCCGTTCCAACAGCGCAATCGTAGTTTCGCACGCTTGTGTCTGGCCATCGCTAGCTGGATCAAACTCGGTTTCCCCGTGCCCGGGAAGATCCACCGCCAACATTGACAAACGATCAGCCAGGCCAGTCATCACACCGCCCCAAGCACCGGAATGCGCCAACGAACAGTGCAGCAAGACCGCAGGCTCTCCGATTCCCGCATACCGAACGCCCATTCTACGCCCTGCAATAACCTCGACCGCCATGCGACCCTCCAAATAAAGACGCCTTGTCCTATCCTACAGCCTTTGCAAGTGCGAGCAGTTTTGCTACACCCCAAGCAAATACTAATCCGTGATTCCTACAGTCAATGAAAAGGCCTGCCACATGAGCTCTTCAAACC
>JAPYON010000082.1 GCA_029938175.1 Paracoccaceae bacterium
GGGTTATACCCATAGGCCCCGAACGGGGAAGTCCCTGCCGTTCCAATCCATTTCGACCCGCCTTGATGCCTCTCCTGTTGCTCTTCGAGCCGCTTCTTCAGCGTCTCCATCAACTTGTCGAAACCACCAAGGGCTTCGATTTCGGCCATTTCCTCTTTGCTGAGAGTCTTCTCGGCAAGTTTGCGGATCCATTCTTCGGGCACTTCAACGGCGCCCATTATGTCGTCAACAGTCATGGTTTCCAAGCCGCTGAACGTGGTCGAAAAAGCCAGATCAAACTTATCCAGATTGCGTTCGTCTTTCACCATGATGGCGCGCGCGAGGTAATAGAACCCATCGACATCGTACAGTACCATCGAGGCATCCATAGCTTCGAGAAAGCTCAGGTATTCCCGCAGGGATACGGGAACTTTGGCGTCTCGCAAGTTGGTGAAAAACTGAAGAAACATCAGATACCGAATTTTGCCATGAACAATGCAGTGAAATATCCGACCAGTAACAGTGCTATGCCGTGGCCCGCTGCATATTGTAGTTTGTCGGCTGTATTTCCACCGCGCTTAACAGCGCGTGTCCAGCCGAGGATGATGCCGACGATGCCGCCTATTAAACCTAAGATCATGGGATTTCCTAACGTTGATATTTGATAAATGGAGTAAGCTTCCCGACACGGTCATACAGGCGGCGGCCAGCTTCGTTAAAGTCTTGGGTTAACCAATAAACGGTGGGCGACCCGGCCTCGTCAGCAACCATGTATGTGGCTTCGATTAACGCGCGTCCAATTCTTTTGCCGCGCACAGATGGATCAGTATAGAGGTCCTGCAAATAACACACGTTCTCGATTTTCTGGCCATGGCGATGGAAAAGGAAGTGTACGAGGCCGACCAGTTTTCCATCTAGTTCCGCTACCATGCCGTTGAATTCGTTACAGTCACCCGAGAGCATCCGTGCAAAAGATGATACATAAACTTCCTCGGGTACCGACGTTTCATAATAATCAAGATAGCCGGTCCAAAGAACCCGCCATTCGGTTTCGTCCGCAGCCGTTAGAGGGCGTACCGTCACGGTCATCTTTGTTTTCTGGCGACAAAGGCCAAGCGCTCGAACAAATGCACGTCTTGTTCGTTCTTCAACAGCGCGCCGTGCATCTTCGGCAGATTTAGGATTGCATCTTTACGCAGCGTCTCGGCGTTGAGGTCTTCGGATAACAACAGTTTCAGCCAATCCAAAACTTCGCTGGTGGATGGCTTTTTCTTTAAGTTTGGCGTTTCGCGTATTTTGTAGAATTGAGTTAACGCTTCTTCAAGAAGGTCTTTTTTGATGTCCGGAAAATGCACATCTACGATTTTTTGCATTGTCGCGGCGTCGGGAAACCGAATGTAGTGGAAAAAGCAGCGACGCAAGAACGCATCAGGCAATTCCTTTTCGTTATTCGACGTGATTATAATAATCGGGCGGTGCTTGGCTTTAACTGTTTCGCCGGTTTCGTAGACATAGAACTCCATTTTGTCCAATTCTTGCAGCAAATCGTTCGGGAACTCGATGTCGGCTTTGTCGATTTCGTCAATCAACAACACGACCCGTTGGTCAGCTGTAAACGCCTGCCAGAGCTTGCCCTTTTTGATATAGTTGCTGACATCATGCACGCGTTCTTCACCTAACTGAGAATCGCGCAAGCGGCTGACCGCGTCATATTCGTACAGGCCTTGTTGGGCCTTTGTAGTAGATTTGATGTTCCATTCCATCATCTCCACGCCCAGAGCGTCGGAAATCTGGCGGGCTAGCTCAGTCTTGCCTGTCCCCGGTTCGCCCTTCACCAATAATGGTCGCTCTAGCGCAATAGCGGCGTTCACGGCCACCTTCAGGTCTTCAGTTGCAACGTAATCTTCGGTTCCGGAAAAACGCATAATTTGCTCGCCAATTAGTGATTCATTTTCGCGCGGAGAATATCAGGCGGTAACTTTGTTGCAAGGCGGTATATGTTGTGCGTGACATTCCTCTGAATATTCGATATGGCCACCACATAAAGCGAACAGCGGCGGATATATTGGTCTATATTGCGCCCGATCCGGCAGGGAGAGACTAGATGAAAGCGGAAACTATTTTAGATACAGATTATTATCCTGCACAGGATGAGCCGTTTATGAACGAACGCCAGACGCGGTATTTCCGGCAAAAATTGTTAAATTGGAAAGCTTCGATTCTAGAAGAGACACGTGGCACCATCGAACATATGCAAGAAGGCACGCGGAATATTCCCGATGTGGCTGACCGTGCATCCGAGGAAACCGACCGTTCTTTGGAGCTACGAACGCGTGATCGTGAGCGTAAAGTTGTCTCGAAAATAGATGCAGCCTTGCGCAGGATTGAGGAAGGTTCGTATGGATATTGCGACGACACGGGCGAGCCGATTTCACTGAAGCGCCTCGATGCCCGTCCGATTGCCACCTACAGCCTTGAAGCGCAAGAGCGTCACGAGCGTAAGGAAAAAGTACATCGCGACGATTGATCGTTTTGACTAATTTTTTTTGATAAGTGATTTAGAGGGGCTTCGCGCCCCTCTTTGTTTGCCTGCCTCCTGTCGGAGGCGAGATCAAGTATTATAGAAAAAGAGAAGCCGGTTTCTCAAAATACTATTTTTGGCAAGCCGAGGCGTAACGTTGTTCGAAAACTTAGATCCAACCCGAATTGTATTGTCTGCGTTTTCAGTTTTTCCTTCGCCGAGCGCATCCCAGTTATCGTGTTGCAGGATGACCGCAGTGCCGTCTGCGTGGATTGTTCAAATGCCATGTCATGGCAAATGTCTTCCCGTGATCGAATGTTGTAACTTTTCCCTAGTCGAGGCGCGTTCTGTCGGGCGCGGTTTCGCAAATTCTGCTCCCGACGATGCCTTCTATTGTCACGTTCGTGGCTACTGCGCCGTTACCTGACGAAATGGAGTGCGTTGCCAGTGGCCGCCATTTGCCGATGTATTTTGTGAATATCCCGAAGGCTTTGTCTGGTGCGCAGGGGACAGTAATAGTTTTGATGATTGGTTCGATCATTCGGGTATTCCTTTCTGGTTTTCCACTTCGTCTACGAAACTGGTAAGCACTTCGCCCCAGAATTGCTCGAGATAGTGCCGCAGTTCATGCAATCCGTCTGGCTTGGTCGAGTATATATTCTGTGTGCCCCGTTTGGTCGTTATGACCAGTCTGGCGTCCGACAGTACTTTCAGGTGCTGCGATACTGCGGGGCGGCTGACCGGCATGTTTTTAGCCAGCGAACTGACCGATTGTGGGCCAGTGCTGATAGATTCAAAAATGTGGCGCCGTGTCGGATCGGCCAGTGCTGTCAGGCTTTGCTTATAGGGCATACTTAATGGCAAGCTACCACTTACTAATATGTTAAGAAGAACGATTGCATGCCTTAGGGAGCGGGTGTAATCCGATAGCATGAGTCTTGTAGATAAAGAAATAACTGTTGTTGGTGGCGGAATCGCGGGTTTGGCTTCGGCAACAGCGTTGGCGCAACGCGGGGCTGCTGTGACGGTGCTGGAACAGGCCGTTGAATTGGGCGAAGTTGGCGCCGGTTTACAGATCAGTCCCAATGGAGTCGCAGTCCTAGAAGCTTTGGATTTACGCGAAGCTGCGGCCAAAGTGGCAAATGCGCCCGATGCGGTAGTATTGCGCGATATGGACAGCGGACGCGAGGTTGCGCAGCTACCGATGGGCACAACTGCCGTGGACCGATGGGGAAGGCCTTTCTGGCAGTTCCACCGCGCCGATTTGCTTGCGGTTCTGGCAAATGGCGCGCGCGAAGCTGGTGTCGATATCCGGCTGGGACAGCCCATTGTTTCGGTAAAGAACATCAACGCAGATGTAGTGATTGCTGCAGACGGGATTCGCTCGAACATTCGGACCGAGATTTTAGACGGTCAACCCGCGCAATTTACAGGACAAGTTGCGTGGCGCGGCATTATTCCCGCTGATGAAGTTCGTATTGCTAATGCGGCCACCGTATACATGGGACCGAGGCGGCATTTGGTAACGTATCCGATACGAGGCCGCTCGGTCGTGAATTTTGTTGCGGTCGAGGAGCGCTCGGAATGGGCCGACGAGGATTGGAATGTCCCTGATAGTGCCGAAAATTTGCGACACGCGTTTTCTGGTGCGGGCCGTGATGTTCAAGCCATTCTGGAGGCGGTTGAAGAGACGTTCCTATGGGGGCTGTTCAACCATCCGTATCTGTCGGAGTGGACCAAAGGGAATGTAGTCCTTGTTGGCGACGCCTGTCATCCGATGCTGCCGTTTCTGGCTCAAGGTGCGGTGATGGCGCTGGAGGGCGCGTGGGTGTTAGCTCGGGAGCTGGATAAATTCAGTATCGCCGAAGGGCTGGCCGCATATGAGCGGATTTGCAAGCCGCGAGCGACCAAGGTTCAGAAGACTGCTGCTTCGAATTCTACAGCGTACCACTTGCGAACTGGACCGGTGCGCGGGGCGGCCCATCTGGGTCTGTCGGCGATTTCTACCATTGCCCCAACGGCACTGCTTGGAAAATTTGACTGGCTTTACGGTGGCGATGTTACGCGCGATTCATAACGTTGACAAATTGTCGGCAAAATGCTCATGTCATATTTCATTTAGCGGAGCGAAGATATGGGTCAGGCACAGTGGGATTTCTGGATTGATCGTGGTGGCACGTTTACCGACATCGTAGCCCGCGATCCGTCGGGCGAGATACGCGCCCACAAATTGCTTTCCGAGAATCCCGAGGATTATCGCGATGCTGCCATTCAGGGAATTCGCGACCTTATGGGGCTAGCGAAAGGCGAAACCATTCCCGCCGATGCAGTAAATACCGTCAAAATGGGCACGACTGTGGCAACCAACGCCTTGCTTGAGCGCAAAGGTGATCCGACGTTGCTAGTGACGACACGCGGTTTTCGTGATGCGTTGGCGATTGGTTACCAAGATCGCCCTGATATTTTTGCCCGCGAAATAATCAAGCCAGAACTGCTGTACTGTGATGTAATCGAAGTTATTGAGCGGGTGCGCGTCGATGGAACGATTGAGGCCGCCCCTGATGCAGAGACGGTTCGCGCCGATCTACAACGCGCATACGACAGCGGGATTCGCGCTGTGGCGATCGTCTTCATGCATGCTTACGCCTTCCCTCAGCATGAAAAAACTGTTGCAACAATTGCGCGGAAGATCGGTTTCACGCAGGTTTCGGTCAGTCACGAGGTGTCACCCCTTATGAAACTTGTAGGGCGTGGGGACACGACCGTGGTTGACGCGTATCTGTCGCCAGTTCTGTCGCGGTATGTTCAACAAGTCGCCTCCGAGCTGAGCGATAGCGTACGACTGATGTTTATGATGTCTTCGGGCGGACTTACGGCAGCTGAGTTGTTTCAAGGCAAAGATGCGATCCTATCCGGCCCTGCGGGCGGCGTTGTGGGGGCTGTTCAGACTTCTGCGATGGCGGGATTTGAGCAGATCATAGGTTTTGATATGGGCGGGACATCTACGGATGTTTGCCACTATGATGGAGAATTCGAACGCGCCTTCGAGACTGAAGTTGCGGGGGTGCGGATGCGCGCGCCGATGATGCGGATACATACTGTTGCCGCGGGTGGCGGCTCTATATTGCATTACGACGGCGCTCGGTTCAGCGTTGGGCCGGATTCTGCAGGGGCAAACCCGGGGCCGAAGTGCTACCGCCGTGGCGGGACGCTGACAGTGACCGATGCTAATGTGATGGTCGGTAAACTCAAGGCCGAGAATTTTCCGAAAATTTTTGGACCCAAGCAAGATCAACCTTTGGACGTCAAGGCGGTAAAAGACGCCTTTGTTACGTTGGCGGCGCAAGTCGGCGATGGGAAAACGCCCGAGGAAGTCGCTGAAGGGTTCCTTGCGATTGCTGTCGAAAATATGGCCAACGCGATCAAAAAAATTTCCGTCCAGCGCGGCTATGACGTGTCGAACTATGCGTTGACCTGTTTTGGCGGTGCCGGCGGACAGCACGCTTGTGCGGTGGCCGATTCCTTGGGAGTGGTGACGGTGCATGTGCATCCGCATTCCGGCATTTTGTCAGCTTACGGGATGGGTCTGGCTGATGTCCGCGCCAATCGCACGGCGTCAGTCGTCGAGACCCTTAGCGCCGAATCCGTGTCCGGTATAGCAAATTCCATCGAAAACCTTCGCGCTACGACGTTTGCAGAGCTTCGCGGCCAAGGCGTTTCTGCCGATGAGATTCAGACCCATCCGCGCTTGTACTTGCGCTATGAGGGGACGGACTCACCGATTGCTGTGGATCACGCAGATTTTTCCAATATGTTGGCTGCTTTCGAGGATGCGCACCGCAAGCAGTTCGGATTTGTATTCGAGGGTAAATCTGTGGTTATCGAAGCTATCGAAGTCGAGGCAGTCGGTGGTGGCGCAATTATCAATGAACAGCGCCATGCGTTGAGCGAGACCACGGCGGAACCGTCCGGCAGTTCAACAATATACATGTCTGGCGAATTCAGAGATGCTGACGTCTATCGTGACCGTGATGCACTTCAGGCCGGTATGAAGTTGCTAGGCCCAGCTTTGATAGTCGAGCCACACCAAACAATTGTTGTTGAACCTGGTTGGCAGGCGGAAGTGAATGAATTAAACCATATAGTTCTACGT
>JAPYON010000083.1 GCA_029938175.1 Paracoccaceae bacterium
TGTAGATTCGATGGTATTTGAGGCCAAATCCGGATTTTCGTAACTGACAAGCTAATATTGTTGGAAATATTTGGGTACAAAGCGTCGCACTTATTGGACATATGTAGCTTAGGCATTGAAATATATAAAGAATGTTTTAGCGAACAAAACACTCGACCACTTGCCTCAAAGTAATACCTCTGGTATCACCGCGCGGATTTCAAAGGGTTTGTGTTGTGAGCCCGAAATGCTAATGCACTCCGGCCAAGCGAGGTCGGTCAATCTGGATTGGAAGGATTTACGTGTCTGACATTAGTTCTTTAACCTCGGGAGTAGCTGGTCGTTACGCGACAGCACTATTCAAAATCGCCAACGAGGAATCAACGCTAATGGCTGTAGAGGCTGATCTGTCCGCGTTGGAAGCCGCCCTTGCTGAAAGCGGCGAGTTGCGCGAGTTGATCTCCTCTCCTATATATACACGCGAACAGCAGGCAGCCGTAATGGCGGAATTGTCCAGCCAGATGAAAATAGGCATGGAAGTAGCGAACACAGTTGCCCTGATGGCATCCAAGCGTCGTCTGTTTGTTTTATCCGAACTGATTGCTGCCGTTAAAGCGCTGGCAGCTGAAGCACGCGGCGAGATTTCCGCCGATGTAACAGCCGCCAAGGCGCTGACGGAGGCACAGCAAGAAAGCCTCGCCAAGGCTGTTTCAAAGAGCATCGGTAAGGAAGTCACTATTAATATATCCGTCGATAAAGATATTATCGGCGGCCTTATTATTAAAATGGGTTCGAAAATGATCGACACGTCGGTTGCTTCGAAGCTCGCTAATCTTCAAAACGCAATGAAAGAGGTCGGATAATGAGCATCCAAGCTGCGGAAATTTCTGCAATCCTCAAGGAACAGATCAAGAATTTTGGCCAAGACGCCGAAGTTGCTGAAGTCGGTCGCGTACTTTCCGTCGGTGACGGTATTGCGCGTGTACACGGCCTCGACAACATTCAGGCTGGAGAAATGGTTGAATTCCCCGGTGGTATCCGCGGAATGGCGTTGAACCTCGAGATTGACAACGTTGGTGTTGTTATCTTCGGTTCCGACCGTGACATTAAAGAGGGCGACGTTGTTAAGCGCACGAACTCCATCGTGGACGTGCCAATAGGCGACGGCCTTCTTGGTCGCGTTGTTGACGGTCTGGGTAGTCCGATTGATGGCAAGGGCCCGATCAAAACAACAGCACGCGGCGTTGCAGACGTTAAAGCGCCTGGCATCATGCCTCGTAAATCGGTTCACGAGCCGATGGCGACTGGTATCAAATCTGTTGACGCCTTGATCCCTGTTGGCCGTGGCCAGCGTGAGCTGATCATTGGTGACCGTCAGACTGGCAAAACAGCCGTGGCACTTGATGCGATCCTGAACCAGAAAGCGTACAATGATGCTGCTGGCGACGACGAAAGCAAAAAGCTTTACTGTGTATATGTTGCTATTGGACAGAAACGTTCGACAGTTGCGCAGCTGGTTAAGAAGCTGGAAGAAACTGGCGCGATTGAGTATTCTATCGTTGTTGCAGCGACCGCTTCCGAGCCTGCACCAATGCAGTTCCTTGCACCATACGCTGCGACTGCGATGGCCGAGCATTTCCGTGACAATGGCCGCCACGCGCTGATCATCTATGATGATTTATCCAAGCAGGCTGTGTCTTACCGCCAGATGTCCTTGCTTCTTCGTCGTCCACCAGGACGTGAAGCATATCCGGGCGACGTTTTCTACCTTCACTCAAGACTTCTTGAGCGTTCGTGCAAGCTGAACGAAGCAAATGGTTCCGGTTCCTTGACGGCTCTGCCGATCATTGAAACCCAGGGTGGCGACGTTTCGGCGTTTATTCCAACCAACGTGATTTCGATCACGGACGGTCAGATCTTTCTTGAAACCGATTTATTCAACCAAGGTATCCGCCCTGCGGTTAACACTGGTTTGTCAGTTTCGCGTGTTGGTTCGTCTGCGCAAACAAACGCAATGAAATCCGTTGCGGGTTCGATCAAACTGGAATTGGCTCAGTATCGCGAGATGGCCGCCTTTGCTCAGTTCGGTTCCGATCTTGATGCTTCAACGCAGGCTCTGCTTAACCGTGGTGCGCGTCTAACTGAGCTGCTCAAACAGCCACAGTATTCGCCACTAACGAATGCCGAGCAGGTTATGGTCATTTACGCGGGCACCAAGGGTTACCTTGATAAAGTTGCTGTGAAAGACGTTAGTCGCTTTGAAGCTGGCCTTCTGGCACACCTGCGTTCGCAAAATGCCGACCTTCTGGCAGATATCACTAATAATGACCGTAAGGTTAAAGGTGATCTGGAAGATGCAGTGAAAGCGGCAATCGAAGCGTTTGCGAAAGATTTCGCGTAATTTTGGCCTAAGGTGAAGGAGTTAGCTTATGGCGAACCTCAAAGACCTAAAAACTAGGATCGAGAGTGTTAAAAGCACTCGTAAGATCACCAAGGCCATGCAGATGGTTGCGGCGGCGAAACTCCGTCGTGCCCAAGAGGCCGCCGAAGCTGCGCGTCCTTACGCACAGCAGATGAATGCGGTTCTTGGTAACTTGGCTAAAGGGGCTGCCAACAGCCCCACCGCACCACGCCTTTTGGCTGGTTCGGGCAAAGACGATGTTCACCTGTTGATCGTTGCTACGTCCGAACGCGGTCTCTGCGGTGGTTTCAACTCGTCAATTGTGAAATTGGCGCGTCTGAAGATCGCCGAACTGCTGGCAGATGGAAAATCTGTGAAAATCATCACGGTTGGCAAAAAAGGCCGCGAGCAGTTGAAGCGGGAATTTGGCGACAACATGATCAAACATGTTGATATGTCTGATGTGAAAAACGTCGGGTATGTTAATGCGCAGGAAATTGCGACAGATGTTCTGGCACGTTTCGACGCTGCTGAATATGACGTGGCAACCGTGTTTTTCAGCCGTTTCCGTACTGTTATGGAACAGACACCGACAGCACAGCAGCTTATCCCTGCCGTGTTCGAGGATGCTGGTGAAGATACAGTCGCCCCGAACTATGACTATGAACCGGATGAGGATGCTATCCTTGCCGATTTGTTGCCACGTTCGGTTGCGACACAGATTTTCACGGCTTTGCTTGAAAACGGTGCGTCAGAGCAAGGTGCGCGTATGTCTGCGATGGATAGCGCGACACGTAACGCTGGTGACATGATCGATGCGCTGACAATTCAGTATAATCGCTCCCGTCAGGCAGCGATTACAAATGAACTTATTGAGATTATTTCTGGCGCTGAAGCGCTCTGAGAACTGGAGAAACCAAAATGGCACAAGCTGTGGGTAAAATTACACAGATCATCGGAGCGGTCGTCGACGTACAGTTCGAAGACGAACTTCCGGCGATTCTTAACGCTCTTGAAACAGAGAATAACGGTAACCGTCTGGTTCTAGAGGTTGCTCAGCATCTCGGCGAGAATACGGTTCGTACAATCGCAATGGACTCCACCGAGGGTCTTGTTCGCGGCGAAAAAGTTACAGACACCGGCGACACCATCAGGGTGCCCGTTGGCGACGGTACACTTGGCCGCATTATGAACGTGGTTGGCGAGCCTGTTGATGAACAGGGTCCGGTTGTAACTGAAAAAACACGCTCCATTCATGGCGATGCGCCTGAATTCGCGGATCAAGCAACTGAATCCGAGCTTCTGGTAACAGGCATCAAAGTTGTTGACCTTCTGGCGCCTTACTCGAAGGGCGGTAAAATCGGGCTCTTCGGTGGTGCGGGTGTTGGTAAAACAGTTCTGATTATGGAATTGATCAACAACATCGCGAAAGTGCACTCTGGCTACTCCGTTTTCGCGGGCGTTGGCGAGCGTACACGTGAAGGTAACGACCTTTACTACGAAATGGTTGAGTCCGGCGTTATCGTTCCAGAAGACCTGACCAAGTCCAAAGTGGCACTTGTTTACGGTCAGATGAACGAGCCTCCGGGTGCACGTATGCGTGTTGCTTTGTCCGGTTTGACCGTGGCCGAGGAATTTCGTGACGCAACTGGTACAGACGTTCTGTTCTTCGTTGATAACATCTTCCGCTTCACACAGGCTGGTTCCGAGGTGTCCGCGCTTCTTGGCCGTATTCCTTCCGCTGTCGGTTACCAGCCAACACTGGCAACCGACATGGGTGCGATGCAGGAACGTATTTCCTCCACTAAAGGTGGTGCGATTACTTCCGTGCAGGCGATTTATGTTCCCGCGGATGACCTTACCGATCCGGCACCTGCGACATCGTTCGCGCACTTGGATGCGACTACGGTTCTTGACCGTTCGATCTCGGAACTTGGTATCTACCCTGCGGTGGATCCACTTGGTTCGACATCGCGTATTCTTGACCCGCTTGTGGTTGGTGAAGAGCACTACAACGTGGCACGTAACGTTCAGGGAATTCTGCAACGCTATAAATCGCTTCAGGACATCATCGCGATTTTGGGTATGGACGAGCTTTCCGAAGAAGACAAACTGGCTGTTTCGCGTGCGCGTAAAATCCAGCGCTTCCTTTCGCAGCCGTTCGATGTGGCCGAAGTGTTCACTGGCTCGCCTGGTATTCAGGTCCCGCTAGAAGACACAATCGACTCGTTCAAACGCGTTGTTGCTGGTGAATTCGACCACCTACCCGAAGCAGCCTTCTATATGGTTGGCGGCATCGAGGATGTGATCGCGAAAGCCGAGAAACTGGCAGCAGCAGCTGCTTAATCGAAAGGTCCAACTATGGCCGATACGATGACATTTGATCTGGTTTCGCCAGAGCGCAAGCTCGCTTCGGTTGAAGCAACCAGCGTCAATATTCCAGGTATGGAAGGCGATTTAACCGCCATGCCAAACCACGCTGCGTTCTTGACCACACTTCGCCCCGGCGTTGTGAAGGTTAACAACGGCAACGATGTGACCGAATACGTAGTGACCGGCGGTTTCGCCGAGATCGCGGCTGAAGGCACATCCGTTTTGGCTGAGCAAGCAATGCCAAAAGACGAGGCTACGGCTGAAGTTCTGGGCGGCGTTCTGTCTGCTGCTGAAGCTGCGTTGGAAATAGCGGTTGAAGACACCAAGACTGCCGCAGCGCAGCGGGTTAACGATATGAAAACACTTATGGGTCAACTCGGCCTTTAAGTTAACATCAAATTAAGAATTGAAGAGCTTCGACGTCGCGGTCGGGGCTCTTTTTTCGTTTAGGGTTATTTTTTGAAAGAATTTATTATCATATTGAAAGTATTAACAATTGGTCGAGTGAAAATGAAAAAGTTGAACAACCACAGTGCCGGGGTCGATACTGGCCTGGTCCAAGGATTTTCCGGTTTTGCGGACGAAGGCGAGATGTGGTCAGGAACTGGCAGGCGGATTCGGCGGGTCGAAGTTCTGTTTTCCGAACCGTTCCTGACGCCCCCTGCGGTGCATATTGGACGTGCGATACGGGATATCTAAAACGCCACCAATATGCGCGTGGATTTGGCTGTCGAGGATATCACTACGACGGCGTTCGTAGCTGTATTCCAAACATGAGGAGACACCAAAGTTGCCCGCATGCGGGCAAGCTGGATGGCTATCGGCGAGGTAGAGAGCGACGAAATCTGGGACGTTTAAGGGGCCGGATAGTAGGCCTCGTAGATCGGAATCAATGTTTTATTCTTGAACAAAGACGAAACCGAAGTGCCGTTGGCAATGTTCAGCATGGCCTGTGCAAACATTGGTGCGGTTGGAACGAAACGGATCCTCTTGGATGCTTTGACTTCATCCGTTGCCTGAATTGAATCCGTGACCACCAGAGATTTCAGCGATGATGCCTCGATCCGCGTAACGGCGGGGCCGGATAGAACGCCGTGGGTGATGTAGGCGTGAACCTCTTTCGCACCTTTTTCGATCAATAGATCGGCGGCTTTACATAAAGTTCCAGCAGTGTCCACAATATCGTCAACGATAACGCAAATTCGACCCGTTACATCACCGATAACGGTCATTTCCTCGATTTCGCCGGGCGCGCCACGACGTTTATCCACAATCGCAAGTCCAGCATCGATGCGTTTAGCAAGCTCACGCGCACGGGCAACGCCGCCTACATCAGGGGATACGACGGTCACTTCCTTCAGGTTTTTGAAGTGGTGCTTGACGTCCAGCGCAAAAATCGGCGCGGCGTAGAGGTTATCAACCGGAATATCGAAGAAACCCTGAATCTGGGTGGCGTGAAGGTCGAGGGTCAAAATACGCTCGATACCCGCTTCGGTAATCAGGTTGGCAACCAGCTTTGCTGAAATGGGTGTGCGGGCTTTGGTCCGACGATCTTGGCGGGCGTATCCAAAGTAGGGGATAACCGCCGTGATGCGCTTGGCCGAGGAGCGGCGCAAGGCATCGGTTATGATCAGCAATTCCATCAAGTTGTCATTTGTCGGGTTCGAGGTGGGTTGGATAATGAACATATCCTCACCACGAATGTTTTCGTAAACTTCGACCCAGATTTCGCTGTCGTTAAAACGTTCAATTCGAGCCTCTACCAGATCAATGGGACGCCCTTGATGGATCGTCATGCGTCTGGCGATGGATTCGGCTAATGGCCTATTCGCGTTGCCGGAGATGAGTTT